>CAZIWX010000047.1:0-18787 GCA_964543125.1 uncultured Lentisphaeria bacterium
CGGTGAATCCGCGGTTTGAATTTCTTCAGGCGCGGAAGTTTCCGGACTGTCCGTTTTTTCCTCGGCGGGCGTCATCGCGACGGCGTCAGAGATCGTTGCGGATGTTTCTTCCGGAGTTTCGGCTACCGGTGTAACATCCTTTTTTTCTTCTTCTACCATTAAAGGTCCTTCCTCCTTTGCATACAATTGCTTAGCTTGGTTCACTATAACAGCCACTTGGTCGTCGATGGTCATCTTGGATGTATCCAATTCGATGGCATCCGGGGCTGGTTTCAAGGGTGAGAGTGACCGTGATGAATCAATCTTATCACGCTCGATTAAATCTTGTTCAATTGTTTCCGGGTTCTGATAAATGCCCCGGGCTTCCAATTCGTGCTGACGCCGTTGAGCCCGAATACGAACATCGGCAATCATAAAAATTTTTAGTTCAGCAGCGGGGAAAACAACGGTGCCAATATCCCGACCTTCCAGTACCACATTCTGGTTTTCAGCCGACTGGCGCTGAATTTTTACCAGCATCCGACGAACAGCGGGGATGGCGCTAACCTGGCTTACACTTTCATTCACGGCCGGTGTTCGAATTTCCTGATTCACATTTTGTCCGTTCAGAATGACCTGCTGTCTATCACCACTAAAAACAACCTGCAAATCAAGTCGACTAAGCTCCCGGGCAACCGCTTCAGAATCTGCCAGAGTGATTTTCTGCTGTAGCATGTGATAGGTTACGGCTCGGTACATCGCCCCGGTATCGATGTGCCGAAAACCTAGTTGGCGGGCGACTTGTGCGGCGGTACTGGATTTTCCCGAGGCGGCCGGTCCATCAATGGCGATAATCATGGTATCAAAAAGCCGTTAATAATATTGCGCTTATGTTCGTTTACGATTCTCATTAAAGCGGCCAAATATAGCCGGGGCAGTACCATTTTACAACTTTTTACACCGAGCCGTAAAAATGGTTATCCAGACTGGCTAAAGAGCGTTTATTTATCACTTTGCGGCTGATTGATCCGCCGCTGGTAATTAAAATAAATGGCGGCTGAAAAGGAGCACGCATTTACCGAGCCCAACCGCGGATGCCCGTTGTGTCGCTAAGTACCCGATCCATATACCGAAGTAAGGCCAAACTCTCGAGGACGAAACCAAATCCGGCAGTAATTGCAATCCGGAGCACCTGGCGCGGTGTCAATAATTGCATTTTACCGCCCGCTTTCAGTTTTCCCAAGCGTGTCCGAGCAGGGCATAAATCCAGTGTGAACAGCTAAACCACAAGTACGGGAATGAGGGTTTGAAAATGAATTTTCAATCTATTTTCTGTATTTCAGCCACCAAAATAAAATACCAAGGGCCACCCCTCCGAGAATTCCTAAAAGGACATTGCCGTAACTGGTACCCACGACTACGCCGATGGTGCCTCCAATAAAGGCCCAGAGCGTGAAATAAGACTTATTTTCCATAAACCATTTTCACTATTTAATGCGATAACCCTTGTCTTCGTACTCCAGCACCCAATTTACAATAGCGCCAATGTCCATCCGTTCTTTGGCATCTAAAAACCGCCGATTCCGGAAATAGTAAGAAGAATAATCATCTTCCGGTTCCAACTCCTGATCATCCAGCAGACAATGCAAGCGTTTTTGCCAGCGTTGTGTGTTACTGACCCGGCAATCCAGCCAGCCCTGAGCAGCCCACTTAGTAAGATTATAATCATTCACTTCCAAAACCAGCCGGCCTTCAAAAACCGGCACCGAAATACCGGGACCGCGCAAACAAGTTTTACCATCGGTTAGAAGAATAGGTGTGCCCACCGAAAGAATCGTGGCACGTAACTCACTATCCGTCAGGATGGCTTGCTCCATTTCGGCTGACAGGGTTTCGGCGGGTGTACTCAGTACTTCCTGAATTGAGTTGTGGAGCCGTTTTAATATATAGATCTCGTACAATAATTTGGTTAGACGCGGTGGACCCAACAGTTCGAAGGCCACACTATCATTTCCGGTTTTCTCCATGAGCTGGTTCATACGCTCAATGGCATTTTTTCGGATCAGACCCCCCCGGTAGGTTGGGGCCAGAACCGCCGCATCCAAGGCGCCGATGATATCGTTCCCCGTATTGCCGCCTTTGATCTCGATGAGAACTTTATCCGCAATTTCTTCCGGTGTCACAAATTCCATCTGTCCTTCAGCGGTGAGCACCGAAAACTCTCCGGCGGAAAAATAGCCATTTTCCCCGGCATCAATGTATACCGCTTCCAGATAACGCTCATCCAATCGCTCCCAGGTGGGTTCAGGATTACGAACCAATTCTTTACCCAACTGAGTATTCTCACCCGGCAGACAATCATACATGGGAATATACTGACCCCGCTTTACTACTTTCCCATAACCGATCTTTTTCCAAGCGACCGCCGCGGTGGGTTTGATTTCCTTAACAATCGGCGTTTGGGGGGTTCGGCCCAACAACCACAGTAACATCGTGTGGGCGCCCGCCAGTGAAGATTTACTCATGAGCATCTTGGATGGCTTTTCTTCAGAGTGGGTGTAAGGAATATTAAATCCCATGCCACCGGTACCGGAAGTACCCACTTTCAGATAGAATTGGGTTTTAGCCTGGCGCATGGCTTCAATCAAAAGCTGTATATGACGGATTAACTGAGGGATATACAAAGTGGAGATCAACCGTTCCACTTTTTTCATAAAATCCGTACTCACCGGCTTACCCGCTTGAGCACGTCCCAAATCCGCTCTAACCTCAGCAACAACTTGAAAAACATTTTGATAAGCAAAGGCGGTTGCAGTATTGATACAGTCGATTAAAATCTGAGGTTTGTATTTATCCAGGATCTGGTATAACATGGAATTCCGGATAAGCTCGGGACTGAGATCATCATATAGATCTTCGATCATTGTCTGGAGCAGATCGTCGGTGGCGTAAATCTCCCTTTTTGATTTTCCGGCCAGATTCCGTCGCACAAATAAATCACCATGAAGCGCCGCGATGCGGGTGCCCTTATTCACGGGATGATTTACCAGGATATCCTGAATTTCCCGGGATTCATTTTCCCGCAACGATGTGACGATGATTTCAGCGGGTTGTTCTTTAAGAATTTGCTTGGCGACGGCACGCCCAACCAGCCCCCAACCACCGAATATCATGACCCGTTTACCCTTGATGTCCATTTACCAGTTCCTTTAGTGCGTGTATTTCACGGGAAGATAATTCCCGCCATTCTCCAGGCTTTAAACCCGTTACAGTAAGAAATGCAAAGGCTTCACGATGCAAACGGGCCACGGGATAACCCAGCGTGCGAAATATACGTTTCACTTCTCGTTTTTTCCCTTCCCGCAGTGTCAATCGGACCGAAGTGTAATCTCTTTGATATTCAAAACTATTAAGATCGCCTTTTGCAGTAAAGCCAGCTTCAATTTCTATGCCAGCCTCAAGCTGTCTTAAAACTGGTTCCGGCGGGTTTCCGCGGATCAGGACGCGGTAAACTTTGGGTATTTCAAATTTCGGGTGAGTCAGCCGATAGGCTGTATCACCATCATTGGTTAATAAAAGAGCACCTGTTGTATCGTAATCCAGTCTGCCCACCGGATAAATCCGTGTTTCGGTTGGAATAAAATCCACCACAATTGGCCGGCCATAAGGATCACGGGTTGTTGTGATCACGCCGCGAGGTTTATAAAACAGGTAATACCGCTCATTACGCACAATCTTCATAACCTGTTCACGGTATTTAATCTGGTCCTTTTCCGGATCTACCCGGCGGGCAGGATTGATTTCCGTTAGGTCATTAACCTTTACAATGCCTTTCTGGATCAAAGCGTCACACGTGCGGCGCGAGCCCAGACCCGCCATGGCAAGAAAGCGATTCAGTCGAATTCCGTCGGTGGTATGATTTTGTTTGTCGGCCGTGATCACGTTAACTCAATAAGTGGAATTTTAGTCAACCGTGAAGTGTGAAAAACTCAGACGAGGCTTTCGTCTTCGTCCCGGATCAATTCCCGGGCTTCACGCAACTGGGGCAAATCGTCCAGTGAATTCAACCCAAAGTACTGTAAAAAATCGGTTGTTGTGCGATACAGCAACGCCCGGCCGGGCCCCGGTTCCCGGCCCCGGATCTCAATGAGCCGGCGCTCCAGGAGTGTGCGTAACGGTGATTCGGAGCTCACGCCGCGGATAGCTTCTACCTCAATTCTGCTAAGCGGTTGACGGTAGGTTATGATGGCCAGCGTTTCCAGAGCTGCCTGGGACAATCGCAATTTCGAAGTTCGGGAATAAAGTTGTCTCACATAGACTTCGTAGCCGGGCAGCGTCACCAATTGATACCCGGATGCTACCTTGAAAACCTGGTAAGCTCGCTGTGAGGCTTTGTACTCACTATTTAAAGCCTTGATTAACTCGTCCAATTTGATGGTTGGAGCTTCATCTGAAAAGCACTGGAGAAACCGGCTTTCAGTAAGCGGCTCTGGTGTAGCGATCAATAAGGCTTCGGTAATCCGTATTAACTCAGATTTTTCCAAATCGTGCTCCCTGGTGTATAATCAAATCGCTAAACAACGTATGCTGCTCGAGGATTATCTCGCTGGTTCGAATCATGTCCAGAATTGCCAGAAACGTAACGACGACTACCAACCGGGAACCCAACTGGGCCATGATCTCCGAAAATAATAATTTCCGCTTCTGTTCCAGTTGAAATCTGAGGAAAGATGCCTGCTCGGTAGTTGAAACTTCTTCCAAAGCGACATCGTGGGAGGGTGGCGCTTCATAATTCTCGAGCAGATATTGAAAAGTGAGCATGATGTCGTACAGTTTCACATCTGCCAATAAATCGGCCGCCGGTACATCAAATTCACCCTCGGACGGTGCTGGAATACGATAATAGAAGCGGCTCTGGACCCGTTCCCGATCACCCAAATGGCCGGCCGCCGCCTTGAACCGTTTGTATTCCAACAGCATATTGACCAATTCGGTACGCGGGTCGTCGATCATCTCTTCAGCGGTTTCCGGTTGTGGTAAGAGCATCCGGGCTTTGATCTTCATCAGTGTAGCCGCCATGAGAACAAAATCACCGGCAACTGAAAGCCGCAGTTCCTTAATAAACTCCAGGTATGTTAAAAAATTCTTAGTAATTGTAGCGATGGGAATATCATAGATATTCAACTCATCTTTTTTAATCAGGAAAAGGAGTAGGTCCAGTGGCCCGGCGAAAATAGGCAGATCGACCCGGTAGGGTTGCTGGTAGGTCTGAGTTTCAGTTGGCATAATTTAGAACCGGCGGTGATTCAGGGAGCCACAAATCCCAGTTTGCGGTAGACTTTACCGAGCGTTTTCCGTGCCAGGCGGCGCGCCTGGTCAGCACCTTGTGCCAAAATTTCGGACAAATAATCTTTATGATTGATAAGTGCCTGATATTTTATCTGGAACGGAGCCAGTGCCTCAATGATCAGGTCACTCAGCTCATTTTTCACCTTCGCGTAACCACCGTCTTGGAAGTGTTCCACACTTTCCGGGATCGGTTTGCCGCTCAAAGCGCTGTAGATGGAGAGTAAATTTGCCAGGCCCGGCTGTTTGGTCTCGGCATAGGTGATATTTGTATAGGAATCCGTGACTGCGCGTTGAATTTTTTTCCGAATCGTATCCGGTGAATCCAGTAATCCAATGAAATTGTTGGTGTTTTTATCCGACTTGGACATTTTTTTCGCCGGTTCCTGTAGACTCATGATGCGGGCGCCGGTTTTGGGAATCAGCGGTTCGGGGACTTTAAAAGTGGGACTGTAGAGATTATTAAACCGTTCCGCAATATCCCGTGCTAATTCCAAATGTTGTTTTTGGTCATCCCCAACCGGAACCAGATCGGTTTGATACAGCAGAATATCCGCGGCCATCAACACCGGATAGGTGTATAACCCCGCATTCACATTATCCCCGTGGCGCTGTGATTTATCCTTGAACTGAGTCATACGATTCAGCTCGCCAAGGTGGGTGAAACAATTTAGGATCCAGGCCAACTGGCTGTGTTCGGGAACATGGGATTGCATGACCACAATGCTTTTGCCGGGATCGATACCCGCCGCGAGATATTGAGCTGTGAACGATAAACACCGTTGACGCAAATCGGCGGGTGTTTGACGAACGGTAATTGCGTGTAAATCCACTACGAGAAAAATGGAGTGATATTTATCTTGCAAGGCAACCCAATTCTTCATGGCTCCGATATAGTTACCCAAGGCCAGCGTACCTGAAGGCTGGATTCCGGATAACAACGTGGGTTTTTTCTCCGCTTGATTCACTGTTTTGATGTACTCCAATTCTTAAGAACGACTGATCTATACAAGTACTTGGTTACCCTTCGACGAGTTCAGAGAGCATTTACAACGCTCTACTTTTATAAGACGCACGGAAGTGATCCGCCAATTGAGTAAAAATAACGAGGCTCCAAAATCTAAAACCAACCCACCCCCAACCCCTCCCAAGAGGGGAATTTCCAAAGCTCAGGGCTCAGGTAATCAAAATATCCAGCCACCCTTTGATCTGCCGGTTGCCGGACATATCCAGCGCTGTGCTCTACTTTTATAAGATGCACGGAAGTGATCTGCCAATTGAGTAACAACAACGAGGCTCCAAAATCCAAAAACCAACCCACCCCCAACCCCTCCCAAGAGGGGAATTTCCAAAGCTCAGGGCTCAGGTAATCAAAATATCCAGGCGCCCTTTGATTAGCCGGTTGCCGGACATATCCAGCACTGCGTTCAACCTTTATAACAGACAACCGAGGGTGTTTAAATCCAAATAACACCTCTACGCGTCTTCCTGAGCTTGTCGAAGGACGCGTAGAGATTATGAAATATCTAATTTCCATTCAAAACCAAGGTGCAGGATCAAAGTGTAAGATCAAATCACCCGCTGCGTTTTCACAAAATTATCCACCAGCGGTTGATAATATAACTCCGGATGACCAGGATTGAGTGAATTCAGTTTCACAAAGCCGGAAGCATGGATAAAATCGCCCTCACCGAGACTCAAAGCCACATGAGTAACCTTGGTTCCGTTTTCGCTGAAAAACAGCAGATCACCCGGCAACCAACTTGACCATTCAGCAGGTAATAATTTTCCTGTTTCGGCCTGCATCCAGGCATCCCGGGGTAATAATTTTCCATTCAGCCGGAAAATAGTCTGAATAAAGCCTGAACAATCTACTCCTTTGGGGGTCTTGCCACCCCAATAATAGGGTACCCCCTGTAATCGAAAGGCCGTATTGAGTAGATTTTCCAAATCTATCCGAGGCGGGTAATGGAAGGGGTGATCAGGCACCCAGCCCTGATTTCCATCCGGCAGGAGCAATTTCACCCAGCCGTTTCCCCGCTCCAATAACGGTAAGGCCGATCCCAGCACCAGGTCGCGGAAATGAGCACTTCCCCCATCCGGCTGATCGTAAATGAAGGTAACCAGATCATTGGTGGCGTAGCGCTCGGATCGGTCCCAGTTAGGTGGCTTATTCACGACCTGTCCGGCACTAATCCAGCCTTCGTAGCCATCTTCCTGGCGTACATGCAACCAATCGCCGGCATCCTCCAGGCCGGTCAAAGACTCCCCGAGATACGATTGGGAAACAATCTGTGACCGGAACGCTCCGGCTTCGTAAATATTCGCTACTCCAATATTGGTCAGGATTTCCCGTGCCACATGTCCTCCTTCAAAGCGTGGCCAATTTAATCGCTAAGTGAAAACCTTCCAACTGCGGAAATGGGTTCAATTTTGGCATAAATATCAGAATCTGGTTGTATTGTTCCCGCCTGCAATTAGCTTTTAATCGATTTTTCACACTTGATACATGCCATGTGCGGGGAAGCTCGTGAAAATCGGGCACAGTCGCGCTACTGTAACCGGGGACGAATTCGGCAAGCAGCCACCAATCCAGCGTCGATTGGGAAGGCGTCGGAGGAGAACGATCCGGGAGTCAGGAAACCTGCCGGGCAAGTTATCTACCAACCTTCGCGAAAAAAGGTTCGGAGATGATCCCACCCCCTCTCAAAATTCCGTTTTCCCCGCTCCAATCCAGAGCAATTCGAATCTTAGATGCCTGCCGCCGGAGACGGTTGATAATTCTTCTGTTCGCCAGTTTAACACTTCAAGCCTATGATTTTTCAGTCACGGGCGTGGTGGCGGATAGCAGGACCCACTCGGGGTTAGCCAATGTAGAAATCAGTGTTCTCAACGAGAAAGTCACTACGATTTCGGATGCTTATGGCCGATTTTCATTCAGCATTGATCAGGCCGAAGTCATAGTCATCCAATTCAAGCATATAGGTTATGTTTCACGCGAGGTCGATTATCAACCCAACCCCCGGGGAAGCGGTTATTTACATGTTACACTAAATCCGCGGATTATCACGCTTCCGGCAGTAGAGATTCAGGGTATATCGACCGGGCGCAACCTGGCTCTGCCACCGCGCACTTTTTACCGATACAAACCGGATGAGTTAAGCCGTCAAACCACCCCCCGGGTTTCGGACCTCCTCGCCAATATTCCGGATGTTTCAGTCAAGTCGTCCGCACCGGGACAACCGGTTCAAATTTCTTTACGGGGCAGTCAATCCGACCAGGTATTGATTTTACTCAACGGCCAGCCCCTTCGCTCAGCGGGAACCGGCCAGTTCGACCTAAACCAGATTCCGGTAGCTTCGATTTCCGAAATTCAGGTTGCACCGGGTAATCAAAGCGCCCGCTATGGCAATCAGGCCATGGGGGGCGTCGTCAATCTGATCCTGCGTCCATCCATCAGAAAATCCAATCTGAAGCTAAACCTGAGTCGCGGGAGTTTTGGTTTGAACCGGGGACGGGTATCAGCGACATGGAATCGGCCAGCCTGGTCTTCCGAAATTCACCTTACCTTATCCGGCGTCCATAACCGGTATCCCTTCCAAAGTTCCGGGGAAGCAGGTATTCGAGAAAATGCCGGCGGCCGGCAACAAAGCCTGTGGCTAACTACGAATTATCACCCAAAATCCGCCTGGCGCTGGGAGGGGATCGCCTTTAAAGCGCTGCGTCAGCAACAATTGCCGGGACCGATTTTCGAATTAACACCGGATGCCCACCAGCTAATAGATCAAAATCATATTTTGTCAAATCTAACTTTGGCCAAAGGTTCATGGCAATTTGCCAGCCGCACCAGTTGGGATGCCCGGGTTCAGGAACAACAGTCCAGGCTCTCGGTCATGGGTGGTTATCATAACCAGATCCAAACTTCGACCCGGGAACAGAATATTTCAGCTTCGCGGCAATTTTCCGTGGGCGTTCTGGCTTGTGAAGCAAATTGGGAATGGGAGTCGCTGAACGGTGAAGATCGGTTGCGGCCCCGATTAAGTCTTGGGAATCAACACCGCCAAATAAGAGAAGTAGCCGGATCGGCCACCGGCCGTTTCAAATTGAGAGCGGTGAATTTTATTCCTGATTTGGTTGTGCGGGAGCATGCTATATCCACCGGCCAAGCCATGACGACCTGGCAAGCCGGTGCACAGCTTGAAAAAGCGGCATTTACGACATGGTTGCGAACGGGCACCGGTTTTCGATTGCCGAATTTCTGGGAATTATTTTGGGTTCCGGATGCCTATGCCACCGGGAATCCGGATTTGAAGCCTGAGCGCAGCCGGGACCGGGAGTTTGGAATCCATTTGGAGCCGGTTACGCGCTGGCAAATTGGTTTCACCGGTACGGTTTTTCATCAGGCTTATGGGGATCTGATTTCCTGGACGCGAGGTTATGCCAACCGTTATTACCCGGAAAACCTGGAGCGGGCAGCCATCTCGGGTTATTCCCTTTCCGTTACGGGATCACCGGCTCCCGACCACCTCACCGCCGGCCTTAATTACACCAGGACGAATCCGCGAAACCGATCGCCGGATCCTACAACCTATAACCTTTATTTACCTTATCGCGCTTTGTCGAATCTCAACTTTGATTTGCAATGGCGAAAACAAACTTGGAGTGGGCACATCTCCAGTCAAGTACAGGGCCGAACCTACATCCGGGCCGCCAACACCAAATGGCTGGACGGTTTTCAACTTTGGAATATCTCCCTGAGCCGCCGATTCCGGCGGGGCTCGGTAAAGGCCGTTCTCAATCTGGCCATCAACAATGTTTCGGACCAACACTACGAAGTGCTGGAGCGCTATCCCCTGCCGGGACGGCAATTCGTGACCACCTTAAACATTGAATATTAAACGCTTTTAAATTAAAGGACCGCACACCATGAAATTCTTTACGCTGATCAAAACCATTCTCATTTTCATTCTAACCGGCGGCGTATCGTTCGCCCAGGATCAGGTGTATACGCTCAATAGTCTCGCCGAGACCGTGAGCTATTGGGATGGCGCCGCCAATACTAATAATGTGGCAACCCTGGGACTGTATCCTAATGACCTGGCTGTTCGGGGTGATACGTTATTTGCGTTGAATTCCGGCTCACACAGTCTCCAATTGTTCAATCGGATCTCCTTTGCGGCACTAAGCACAATTCAGTTACCGGAAAACAGTAATCCCTACGAAATGATATTCCAGGGAAGCGGCCGGGCGATCATTTCCTGTTTTCAAAACAACCAAATTGTCCGGGTTAACCTGGATGGATCAGGAATCGACACGGTAACCACCGGTGACTCGCCCGAAGGATTGTTTATTTCAGATAATCATCTGCTTGTTACCAACTCAAATTTTAACGACCAAAACTGGACCTATGGACCGGGAAGTGTGACCGTTCACGCACTTTCAGATCTAGCTGTCATCCGGGAAATACCGGTTCCCACCAATCCTCAGAAAATCATTCTGGCCGGTGACGGACTGCTGCATGTGCTCTGCACCGGCGATTATTTCAGTGAATTTGGTACGGTCGTGCGGATTGATCCGCAAACCCTGCTTGTGTTGGATACCCTTGTGATTGGCGGCAGCCCCGGAACTTTTGCGGAAGATGTTGATGGGATCGTCTACCTGGCCGCGGGTGGCTGGGGTTCCGATCCCGCCGGACTCGTTTATACTTACGATTCAGGTTCTTTTACACTAATTCATGGTCCGGATAATCCGCTGGAAGTGGGCCACGGGATCATATCGGTTACCACGGACCCGGGCCGGAGCGGAGTTTGGGTTGCCAGTTTCGATACGGATGAAATTTACCAACTTGAGGCGGATGGCACCGTTCAGCAGCAGATCAGCGTGGGCGACGGACCTTCCAAAATCGCGTTATTCAGCGTGCCCGGAACAGGCCTTGAAGCAGAGCATCCGCCCCTGGATTTCCAAATCGGCCCGGCTTTTCCAAATCCGTTTAATCCATCCATCGAATTCCCTTTAACCTTGAACAAATCCGCCAAAGTCAGAATCACAATTTATAATCTGCTGGGACAGGCAATAATTACGCTGACGGATGAATCGGCGGGAGCCGGTTATAGCCGCTATATTTGGGATGGAAACAACACCCGGGGGCAGCAGGTGCCCGCCGGAATTTATCTCGCAGGAATCACCGTGGGTGACTACTATCAAACGCAAAAGCTCTCCCTGATTCGGTAAAGTAAGTCATATTTGTTGTTGAATACCCGAAGCTGGCCGCTACGGGTATTATAAGGTACAGCCTGCGGATTTTACTAACCGTTCAGTAAGTATATTTTTTCGTCAACTCAGTCTAATTACCTGATTTACACTGGTTTAGAGTTGTATTATTAATTTGTGCTATATTCAATTTTTGTTTGGATTAAAGATTTTCGCGGACTTACTTACCGACCGGTTAGTAAGTAAGGGAGCTAGAACGTGAAAAACAAAATTAAAGAAACCGCCGCCAAACTTTTCGCGGATAATGGGTACACCAGCACCTCCATGCGTGAAATTGCCGCCGCGGTAGGTGTCACCAAGGCGGCTCTGTACTACCACTACCCCAACAAGGAAGCCATTTTCCGCGCGGTGGTAGAGGATAATTTCCGGGAGCATTTGCATAAAGAATTAGCAATTGCCGCCGAGGCGGATGACGTCTGGACGGCGTTGTATCACTGGACCCTGTGTAGTGCACGGAATGCCTTTGAATTTCCCAATACCCGGCGTTTGATTTTTTACACGCTGCAAGGTCGATTCCGGAATCAAATTCATATTGATTTCGAACCCCTTATTCATCAAACCGTCCAGTCGTTGCTAAATATTATTAAGCGCGGTGTAAACGAAAATGTGATCCGGGATGATGTACCGGCCGGGTTTCTGGTTTCCATGATGATACCGGCGGTAAACGGCGCCATCATGGGTCAGCATTTTCTTATTAACCGCACCAATGACCCGGAAGTATTAAGTCAAAATATTTTGAAGGTTATCAGAAAAGGATTTGAGAAGTCATGCAGCGATTAAGTTTAATCTTTCTTCTGCTTTTTAGTTTCAGCCTTGGTCAGGAAATGCAGTTGAGCCTGGCGAAAGCTGAAAAGCTGGTGTTGAACCAAAATTTTGATCTGGCCCTGGCCCAAAAGGAGGTGTCCAAGGCCCGCATCTCCGTCGGCCTGGCCATTGGCACGGTGTTACCATCCATAAGCAGCTACGGCTCCTATACAAAAAATCATGAATTACCGGTTATGTACCTACCGAATTTCTCGAACCCCTCCGGCCCTAAAATTCCCATCACTCTGGGGGTTCCTTACAATGCCGTTGCCGGGCTGACCTTGAATCAGCCTTTATTCACCGGGGGCGCCGCCCTGAATGGCTTTAAAATCGCCCGCGCCAGCCACAACCTGAGTAAATTCAGCCGAGAGTTGGCTTCCCGGAATGTGACACTTGCCGTGCGAAGCCTGTATTTTCAGATTGAACTACTGGAATCCCTTATCCAAGCCACGGATCAGTCGAAACTTTCGGCCGAAACCAATCTAGAGCAGGTAAAAAGCCGTGAAAAAGTGGGTAAAGCCAGTCACTTCGATGTGTTACAGGCGCGGGTGAAATACCAAAGCCTCCTGCCGCAAATTCAATCGTTGAAGAATCAACACGAAACAGCTTTAACCAATCTGCGTGGTTTCATGGGTATTGAAAAACCGCTGAAACTGATCATCACGGATAGCTTGAGCAAGCTGAACAACCCCTTTCAAAACGCCTCTCTGGATTCTTTAAAACAATTGGCGCTAACGCGGCGGCCGGAAGTCCGTATGTCTCAAATCCAGGTGGATATTTCACGGTATCAACGCAACATCTCCGTTGGACAGACGCTCCCCACGGTCAGTTTAAGCGCAGATGTTCGGCATCAGGCTCAGTCCGAAACATCCAGTGGCATCAATCGCGGTAATTATGTACGCAGCACCACCACGACTTTGAATTTGAGCTGGCCGTTGTTTACCGGGGGGCGCAAAGCGCTAAGCATCCAAAAAGCTCTGATTTCCCAAAAGGAAGCCGAGATCAATCTGCAAAAACTGACCTTGAACATTGAAGCCGAAGTTGAATCAGCCTTCCTGAAAATCAGAGAATCGGTTCTGAATATTGACGCAAACGGCAGCCTCCGAAATCAGGCCGCGGAAGCATTACGGTTGGCGCGAATCATGTATTCCAACGGAAGTTCAACCGAACTGGAAGTACTGACGGCCGAGAGCAATTACCTGCAGGCGCAATCCAATTACTATCAGTCCATTTTCCAATACAATGTGGCCGTGGATCAACTTAAAAAAGCGGTCAATACACTTTAACCGGGTTTAACACTATCAGCTCCACCGTTTAATCGAGGATAATTATGAAAAAGAAAATCATCATCGGGCTTGTCATTGTCCTAGTGATCATCATCATTGGCGTCATTATTCAAGACAAAAATAAAGCTCCCGGCGTTACCTATAAGTCAACGGCTGCGAAAATAACCGGGTTGGTTCACCAATATAACCAACTCCAGGATCCCAGTTCGGAAGCGGCCCGTGACCTGTTAGGCCGGATCAATAAGCTTATCGCTCAGCAGGCTAAACAGGGCAATACTGGTGACGAAAGCCCGGTTGTACCGGTTTACATTGATGAAATCCATAAAGGCAATATTGCCAAAACACTCGCCTATATCGGCGACATTCACGCCGAGACCATGGTGCGCGTGTATAGCAAAATCCCGGATCGGATCAACCGGTTCTATGTGGAGAATGGCGCCTATGTAAACGCAGGCGACCCCATCGCTCAGATCGAAAACAATAAATTACTGGAAGCTCTGAATCGGACCAGTGCCGGTTTGAATTCGGCGCTGGCTCAAATGGTGAATGTGCAGGCTGAATTCAAACGAGCTGCCACGCTATTTGAAGCCAAAGCCATGTCCCAAAGCCAGTATGACCAGGTCAAGACCCAGAGAGATGTTACCGAGGAAGCTGTAAAGCAGGCCCGGGCAGCTTACTTCACAACCAAAACCCAACTTGAAGATGCTCTGATCAAAGCACCCATCGGCGGAACCGTCGCTGACCGGATTTTGGAAACGGGTGATATGGCGCCGGTGCAAATGCCGTTGGTGAGTATCTATCAAATGGACACGGTGAAAGCCATCGTTCGGCTTTCTGAGCAAGAGGTGGGACAGATTCGGTTGGGAATGACCGCCAATATTCAGGTTACCGCTTATCCGGATACAACATTTGCGGGCCAGGTCGCTAAAATTTCCCCGATTGTGAATCCACAAACCCGCACCGTGGAAGCGGAAATCCAAATTCAAAACCCCGGCCATTTGTTAAAACCGGGTATGTTTGCCGAAGTTAAAATTCTGGTCCTGCGCCGGGACAATACGCTGGTCATTCACAAAAACGATGTGGATACAAAGACCAGCTTACTGCAAACCGGCCGGGGCTTGCGGGAAAGCACCGTTAAAAAAGAATATTCCGTGTTTGTGGTTCAGGATTCGATGGCCCGGCAGCGCGCCATTCAAGTGGGTATTGAATCAGACGATTTTTATGAGGTAACCGCCGGATTGCAACCGGGTGACAAAGTCGTCAGTGTGGGGCGCACCAACTTAAATGACTCGTCACGGGTAAGCATTAAGAATTAGGGGATTGCTGCCATGAAATTATCAAAAATCAGTATTCAGCGCGGCGTCACGTTCACGATGATTTATCTCATTGCGGTTGGATTCGGAATATTCGGCCTGTTCCAGCTGCGCCTGGACCTTTATCCGGATATTCAGTTCCCGCTAATCGGCATTATAACCCAGTATGAAGGCGTCGGTCCGGAAGATATTGAAAACCTGGTCACCCGGCCCATTGAAGGCACCGTCGTCTCCGTGGAAGGCATCAAACGAGTTACATCTCAGTCCATGAGTGGTACATCCATTGTTTATGTGGAATTCAATTGGGGTACCGATATGGATGTGGCCGAGCAAAATATACGCAAACGGATAGACCTGGTGCGTGACCGCTTCCCGGATGATGTCACGCAACCCCTTACGTTCGCTTTCAATCCCTCCATGCAACCCATCGTCTTCATGTCGGTCACCTCCAACGAGCTGGGCGAGGCCGAACTGCGCAACCTGCTTACCGAGCAGGTAGAACCGCGCTTAGAACGATTACCCGGGGTTGCTTCCATCAGCACCGTGGGTGGTTTGGAACGGGAAATTGAAGTTGACCTGAATCCCTATGAGTTGGCCGCCAACAGAATCTCCATCGATCAGATTCAGAATGCCCTGCGGTTCAATAATCTGGAAGTCCCCGGTGGACTTCTCGAAGAGGGCGCCAAAGAATTCGCGGTTAAAACGAATGCCACGTATGACAATATGGACCAGATTCGGAATACGGTGGTTTCTTATTCAAAAACCGGGGAGCCGGTTTATCTAAAAAATGTGGCCACGGTAACCGACGGATTCAAAGAGATTACCCAGGTCATTCGGACCAATCAGAAAAACGCGCTCATGATGATGGCCTACAAACAGACGGATGCCAATACCGTCCAAGCCACCGAAGCGGTTTTAAATGCTCTGCCGCAACTGGAAAAACGGCTGGGAAATGGCATTCAGTTCAATATTCTCTTTGATCAGGCGACCTTTATCAATCAATCTATTTCCAATTTATCGACTACCGCGATTCTGGCGTTTTTATTGTCGGGTCTGGTATTGCTGTTCTTCCTGCGCCATATCCGCAGTTCTCTGATCGTCTCAATTTCAATTCCTATCTCGGTAGTGGTGACCTTTTTCGTCATGTCGCGGCTGGGAATTACACTGAACATGATTTCCATGGCGGGTCTGGCACTGGCCATCGGTATGTTGGTGGATAATGCCATTGTGGTGCTGGAAAATATTTTTCGCCGCCAGCAGGAAGGTGAACACATCCGGGTTGCCGCTGAAAACGGCGCCAGCGAAGTTGGTATGGCTATTACGGCCTCCACCCTCACAACCCTGGCCGTATTTATCCCAATCCTGTTCGTGCCGGGTATTGCCGGTCAACTGTTCAAGGACATGGCGCTGACCATTGTCGTCTCGTTGCTCTCCTCATTGGCCGTGGCCCTGACCTTGATTCCGCTCATGGCGTCCCGGTTGCTGAGCCGAAAGCAGCAGGTTCACCACCGGAAATTCGCCACCCGGGTGGACAATAAAATTGGTGGCTGGTTGGATGGTTTAATTAATTTTTATGAGAAGGCCATTCGTTTTTCATTAAAACGCCCCAAGACGGTGATTTTCGGTGTGCTGGGCGTCTTCGTGCTAACCCTTGTCCTGGGCAGCCGCTTGGGAGGCGAATTCATTCCCAACGCTGATAACAGCATGATTTCCATGAAAATTGAAACTGAAATCGGAACTTCATTACCCAAGACCAGCGACATTTTTGCCCGGTTGGAGCAGATCGTACAGGATGACGTCCCCGAAGCTGAAAACGTTTATGTGAGCTTTGGTACGGCTTCGGGTTTTGGCGTCATCTTCGGGAGTAGCGCTTCTCATAAAGGCTCCATGATGATCCGGCTGGTCGATAAAAATGAGCGCCGGCGAACCCAGTTTGAAATCGAGGATGTTTTGCGGGAGAAATTTAAGGAAATCCCCGGTGTAAAAATGAGTTTCCGCCAGGGTGGCCCTGCCACCAGCAGTGAGGGTGCGGTGGCCGTGAAAATATTCGGGTACGATCTCGATAAAGCCAAACAACTGGCCTTTCAGGTGAAAGATATCATGGATGGTGTTCCCGGACTGGTTGACATCAATCTGTCTTTCGCCCTCCCCCAACCTGAATATCAGGTTCATATTGATCGTGATCGCGCCGCCGCATTGGGATTAAGCGTGACATCCGTGGCGAATACGGTTTCAACGGCAATCAAGGGTAGTATTGCCACCCGCTATCGCGATGGCGGAGATGAGTTTAACGTGTTGGTGCGCTATGCCCGCTCTTTTCGAACTAGCGAAGTTGATTTGAGCAAAATCTATATTACTACGCCCGGCGGCGTACAAATTCCGTTGAGTAATGTAGCCAAGATCGAGGCCGCGGATGGACCGGTGAAAATTGACCGGGAAGACCAGAGTCGTTTGGTCACGGTGAATGCCAATAACTCAGGCCGCGACTTACAGTCCATCACCGGGGACCTGACTGCCCGCCTGGAAACCTTGGCATTACCTCCCGATTTCCGGGTTGAAATTGGTGGAACGGCCAAAGACCTGCAGGAATCGTTTGGGTACCTCGGTTTAGCTATCCTGGCGGCCATCGCCCTAGTCTATATGGTCATGGCGGCCCAGTTCGAATCTTTCCTGGATCCGTTCATCATTCTCTTCACCATTCCATTAGCCTTGATCGGTGTAATTTGGGCCTTACTGGCGACCGGTACGAATATCGGTATAACGGTGATGATCGGAGCCATGTTATTGGTGGGTGTGGTTGTCAACAACGCCATTGTGCTTATCGACTTCATCAACCAGATCATCGGACGTGAAAATATCTCGCTTAATGAAGCGATCATTAAAGGTGGCCGTCTCCGTATGCGGCCGATTCTCATGACCGCCCTGACGACCATACTCTCTCTTTTTCCGCTGTCATTAGGATTTGGTTCCGGTGCGGAAATTTGGGCGCCCATGGCCCGGGCCGTCATTGGTGGTTTGACAATATCCACCTTCCTGACCCTCATTTTCATTCCCACGCTGTATATGCTTTTCACGCGCAAACGCTTTGCTCAGAAAAAAGCCCGAATGGCAGCCCGGGAAGTCGCGGCTGTAATCGAGTAATCGGCCCGAGGCAAAGAGTTTCGTTCCTGCCCGATTCCGGGATACTCCGGGTACAATTTATTGATCAGGCGAATCCGGTTCTTTCTGAAGCATGAATTATCGTCTTCTGCCCGGTTTCCCAAACCCCGTCAGAGATGGCAGATTTGTAACCCCGGAGCGGTTTTCCCGCGCCTTTGGAAAACAGCCGGATGGTCCGGCTCAGCCCGAGGCATGAATTATAGTCTTCTATTCGGTTTCCCAAACCCCGGCAGGGGTGGCAGATTTGTAGCCCCGGGGTTTAACCCGGGGATCACGAATATCTATCAAACAATATAGCCTTTAGCCCAATAATCCTTGATATTTATTAGGCTAAAGGCTCTCGAACCACAAAGACCAATAACCTTCTCGTTCTTTTCAATCACTGAAAAAGAACCAAAAGATTCCCGCGGAAGCGGGATTCATTCGCCTAAAAACCTTCCACGCTACGCTCGAAGATTAAATCTCCCGGCCCAAGGCCCGTTAAAATGAACTTCAGCCCCGGAGTGGTTTTCCCGCGCCTTTGGAAAGCAGCAAAACGGCAAGTGACGTATGGTGGTGGACAGGGGGAATCAGAATCAGACGCCCGGTGAGCAGCGCCTGACCTGGCCGGGTACCGATGACCAGGATCGT
>CAZIWX010000048.1:0-18350 GCA_964543125.1 uncultured Lentisphaeria bacterium
CCGCCGGTTGGAGGGTGAAACGCCGCATACCCGTAATTCCACACAGGAACTGTTCCAGTTCGTAGTAAATCTTTAGTTGACTTTGGGACAGTTCAGCGGGTTGGAGTGGATGCGTTTCAGCTGCCACGGCTTGAGCGGCGGTCCAATCATTGATCTTAGGATTGTATTTCATGGTACAGGACCCCAGTGGGTAGAAATCCTTGTCCACGTGATAATTTTTTGCCGACAAATTGGTGTAATGCCGAATCAACTCCGGCTCGGCCACCTCGGGTAAGCGGATCGACCGCCAATCGCGGAGGTATTCTTTCGGAAAAAATGCATCCAGAGGTTTTTCCGGCACATCACACGTGGGCAGAGAGGTGGCCGTTTGACCGGTTGAGCCACGTTCCAAAATCAATTTGGTCATTTTATTTTTTGCTCCACTAAAGTTTTTACACTTGCCAGAATCTCATCCAGCCGGGCAAGATTTTTACCCCCGGCGGTTGCTAATTGGGGTTTCCCACCACCGCCACCACCTAATTGTTGGCCTAACTCACGCACCAGATCACCAGCTTTTAGCTTATATTGCGCTGTGAGATCGGGTGTAACCACACAGACCAGATAAGGCGCGCCTTCCAGCTCCGCGCCCAAAACACCGACACCTGATCCCAGCCGTTTTGAAAGCGCGCTGCCAGCGTCTTTTAGATCATCCATGGTGTGGGCTGAAATAACGGATGAAACGACTCGAAAATTTCTCACCATATCCGCATCCCGCACCAATTCATCAAAACTTGCGGCCGTAAGGTGGAATTGAAGCTGTTTGACCTGCTTCTCCAGAGCATGTTTTTCATCTACCAGATTGGCTACGCGAACCGGCAGATCGTTAACATCACAGTTCAGTGTTTGGCGCAAATTCTCTAACAGGCGCCGATCCCGGCGATCCAATTCCTCGGCGCCCCGGCCGCTTACCGCTTCAATCCGGCGCACTCCCGCTGCAACAGCCGATTCGGATGTGATCCGGAATAGTCCAATATCACCCGTAGCCGAAACATGAGTTCCGCCACATAATTCAAAGCTGAAATCACCAAATTTTATGGTGCGCACCTCGTCACCGTATTTTTCTCCGAAAAATGCCAGGGCGCCTTCTTTTTGGGCTTCAGCGAATGTTTTTACCGCAATGGAGGTCCGGACATTGCGTCGAATTTCCGCATTTACAAGTGCTTCGATGCGATCCAGGTCGGCAGTGCTTACTTTTTCAAAATGATTGAAATCAAATCGTAAATGGGTATCCGTCACCAACGAGCCGGCCTGCTTCACATGCTTTCCAAGAACCGTGCGCAAAGCCGCGTGCAATAAATGGGTTGCGGAATGATTGGCCTTAATGGCATTCCGGCGCGCAACATCGATCCGGGCCACTAGTGGCTCAGAATTGATTTCACCCTTCACCAGCTTGGCATAGTGGAGAATTTTAGCACCATCTTTTTGGGTATCGGTAACTTGTAATTCCACAACATCATTTTTAATAATACCGGCGTCACCCACTTGGCCGCCACTTTCAGCATAAAATGGTGTCACATCCAGCACAAGGACTACCTGACCGGGCTGTGACTCAACCATTCGTATGTGAACCATGGATTCGGTCTCGGTGTACCCTAAGAATTTTGAATGAGGACCTTCAGTGACAACCACCCATTTACCCTTAGTTGCCTGCACGTGCCTGAATTGGTGTGCCTGCCGGGCGGTAGCCCGTTGCTGCGCCATGAGTTTTTCAAATTCAGACAGATCCACCGTCAGGTTTTCCTCTTCAGCCATGAGCCGGGTCAAATCCGCCGGGAATCCGAAAGTATCATAAAGTTTGAAGACATCCTGACCGGGAATGGAGGACGCACCCCGTTTGCGTGCAGCCGCAACCAGGGTCTGAAAAATCTCAATACCGCGATCCAGCGTATTGGAGAATGATTCTTCCTCGGACTTGATGACCCGGGCGACATAATCAGCCCGTTCATTCAACTCCGGGTAAGTCTCCCCCATCACCTTCACCACGGTGGGTACTAATTCATACAGAAAAGCATTTTGAAGTCCCAGAGTACGGCCAAAGCGGGCAGCACGCCGTAAAATTCGGCGAATTACATATCCGCGGCCATCGTTGGAAGGTAATGCTCCATCCGTGATCGAAAAGGTGAGCATTCGGATATGGTCCGCAATTACCCGCTGCGCCATTCCCGGTGTATCGGGTGCGTAAGGCACACCGGAAATTTCAGCCACATGGTTGATGAGGGGTGTAAACAGGTCCGTGTCGTAGTTGGATTGTTTACCTTGTAAGTAGGCAACGATGCGCTCAAATCCCGCGCCCGTGTCCACATGTTTGGAGGGCAATTCGGTCAACGAGCCGTCCGGATTCCGGTTGTTCTGAATAAAAACCAAATTCCATAGTTCCATGAATCGCGGATTGTCAGTATTCACACCGCGATCAGGATCACTTCCGTGAATGGCTCCCGGACCACCGATATCGATGTGTAATTCCGAGCAGGGTCCGCACGGACCAACTTCACCCATTTCCCAGAAGTTTTCTTTTTCGCCAAAACGCAGGATATGATCCGGCTGAATGTCCGTTTCGCTTTGCCACAGCTCAAAAGCTTCGGCATCATGTTTATACACCGTGGCGTAGAGTTTGTCCTTGGGAATCCTCCAGACATCGGTCAGAAGTTCCCAAGCCATTTTAATAGCTTCAGCCTTGTAATAATCGCCAAAACTCCAGGTACCCAGCATCTCAAAGAAAGTGTGATGATAGTAATCTTTGCCCACTTCCTCCAGATCATTGTGTTTACCGCTGACACGGATACATTTCTGTGAGTTTACAACCCGTTTCGAGATGGGCTCTTCCAGTCCCAAAAAGATATTCTTGAACTGGTTCATTCCGGCATTGGTGAACAAAAGCGTGGGGTCATGGTAAGGGATAACCGGCGCGCTGCGCACGAATTTGTGATTGCGCTTCTTAAAGTATTCGAAAAATTCCTGTCTTATTGCGTTGGCTGTTTTCATTTTAAATCATCTGGCTTGAATGGCATCATTTTCGGCGTGTAGTATAAAATCAGCAGATGGATTGTGTAAGCAAATTTCTGAAGATTCCTCCGCTTTTGGGTAATATTTGTAATCTTAGATTATTTGCAGATATTAAATTATAAGATTAATATCGCTTGAAGTCGATAAATCTTAAGGAGGTATGTTGATAAAATTTCCGCTTAGATCTTCCATTCAATATTTTTTCCTTTTTTCGATGGCAATGCTTTTGGCGGCGTGTTGGCAACGACAATCACATAACCTGCTCCTGCCGGAAACACCCCATTACCAGTTGACGGGACATATCACCGATATCGATTCCGGTGAGATCCTTGGTGGAACAAGCATGATTATCACGGCTACCCAAATGATCTATGCAGTTGATTGGCTTCCCACCACGATCTTTGCCGATTCATCAGGTTTTTTTACAGTTGATACTATTTATCCCGGTTCATATTCCATGACGGTTTACCGGGACGGGTATCCGGTCCTGGATGTTCCGCTGTTCATTTCTCATGCCGATCGAAACTTTGATATTGAAGTCCCGACACCGTTGAGTGCCAATCAAGAAATTCCATTGAATGATCTAAATCCCGGCGGCTCCTGGCCTGCTTTTACCATGCAAGCGGGTCCACTCTGGATCATGGGTCTATATTCAGGTTTTATCGGACGATCCTATGTAAACAAGATTGATGGATTAATGTCAATCACCATATCAGGCAATATTTTGGATGTTCAGCGAGGTTATAATAACCCCGCGCCCCACGCCAAGGGTTTGATTTTCGGCCAGAACCTGTTGTATGCGTACTATGCAAATAAAGTCGACGTCATTTCGACCAGTACCGGACAGACCATTTCGACATTGACTCTGGTTGATCTTTTATCGGGGTTAACCTTTTACGATGGTATTTTTTACGCGACTTGGGGTAGTTCCATCCAGAATCGCGGGACGGATATCATCAGGGAACAGGGTAGTGTCCACACCGAAGCCGGCGCGCTGGGGTCCATCGTGAGATGGGGTAATTATTTTTGGGCTTATGACACGGATCGAGGGTTTGTGTTAAAGATTGACCAAGACGGTGATATTATAAATACTTTTCGCCCTTTCTACCAAACATCCGCCAGCCCGGTTGAGGTATTTGAGATTAGCATCGATTTAAGCGGCGACCTCTGGATATCTGGAGGAACGGGCCATGAAAAACGATTATTTGAATACAGCGGATTAACTGATTAGCATGAAAGTGGTATTAATGCAGCATATGAAGTTTGCGTTCTATTTGTTACTGTTCACTAATTTTGCTATTGCTGGTGTCACCGGAACCCTGACCGGGCATGTGTCTGATATCAAAACACACGAACCATTGATCGGTGTCAACCTTGTCATCCAGGGAACCGACCGGGGCGCTATCACCGATGATAAAGGCTTTTATGTCGTTACCAATTTACCAGCCGGTGAATACACCGTGGAAGCCTCTATGATCGGCTATCAAAAACTGATTAAGTCCAAAGTATTTATCCTCACCGATCTTCGGACCAAGATTGATTTTAAGCTTAGTAGTCAGGTATTGGAGCTGAAAGCCGTGGAAGTGACAGCCGAAGCACCGCTTGTGCGAACCGATGTGACGGCAACCACCCATTTTATCTCCGAGCCGGAATTGCGGAATATTCCGGTCCAATCTTTTCAGGAAATTGTTGATCTGCAACCCGGTGTGGTGGCTGGCCATATTCGAGGCGGCCGCCGCACCGAAGTTTTATATCTGGTGGACGGTATTCCCATTCGCGAAGCGATAGAAGGTAAAGTAGGTTCCGAATTACCCAACAGTTCCATTATTGACATGACGGTCCAGACCGGTGGTTTTAATGCCGAGTACGGCGATGCCATGTCAGGCGTCGTGAATATCATTACCCGGGACGGTGGGAAACATTTTAAAGGGAAAATCGAGACGAGTACTCTGGATGAACTGAATAATCCCGAACCCTTTCCAGCCACGAAATCGTCCCTTGACAAGTTTGGTGAATTCGATCTGGGGGGACCGTTTCTCTCACAAAAGTTAAGGTACTTCCTGTCGGGGAATTTTATCTATCCCTATTCTCGCTGGAAGGACGAGCAATTTGGTAATCGCGTGGTCGTATTGAATTCTCCGGCTAGCTACAACTGGAATTTGAATTCAAAATTGACTTGGGAAAATAATGCCGGGTTTAAGCTGACTGCCCAAGGTCTGGTTTCGATTTGGAAATGGACCGAGTATGATAATAAATGGAAATACGATCTGGGTGGTTTACCGCCCCGCACTAAAAATAGCTACCGGTTGAGTTTATCAGCTACCCATACTCTGAGTGATCGTACCTTTTATAACCTTCGGATTAGTCAATACAATGTGCTGAAGTCCATCATCGGTGATGTTTTCCGGGATCAGCCCGACATCGTTTATGAAGATACCAATGGCGATGGTTTGCATGATGAAAGCGACTGGCGAGGGTACATCATATCCGGACGCTTGCCCTGGTGGATGGATCATCAGGAAATCCAAACCGTGCTGATCAGCAACATTACCCACATGTTTGGGGAGATTCATCAGGTTAAGCTTGGCTTACAAGGCACTTACTACGATTTGTATAAAAAAAATGTCCAGGCTTTGTATGTCCCGGCCGCTGATTCTCAATTCCCGCAATTCATTACCTATAACACCGAATATCATTATTTCCCCTGGAAAATCGCGACCTATTTCCAGGATAAAATGGATTTCAGCGGGTTAGTGGTAAATGCCGGCTTGCGCTTTGATTATTTCGATCCTCGGGCTTCCCGGCCGGCCTTGGAAACCAAGCTGGTGGGAGACCGGTCCGTCTGGCTCTTAAACTATAGTGAATCGGTGCCGGCCAAAGCCAAACACCAATTCAGTCCACGGGTGGGCGTGGCGTTTCCCATTACCGAAACCTCAGTCATTCATATGAATTACGGGTGGTTTTTCCAGATGCCACTGTTCGATTATCTGTATACCAATTCCAACTATAACCAAGCCAATGGCTTTTCACCGTTGGGTGACCCCGATTTGAAACCAGCGAAAACCGTCATGTGGGAAGTCAGTTGCCGCGGCGAGCTTAATCCGTCAACCATGTTTGACTTCACACTATTCAAAAAAGAAGTTTCCAATCTGGTTGATGCTAATACTTACAAAACCACTTCCAGCACGGATGTCTATGGTAGCAGCGGCTTCACGCGATTTGTCAATCTGGCCATGGTCAGCATCCAGGGCCTGGAGATTTACCTGAAACGCAGCTACAATCGTAATATTTCCGGTAAATTGAGTTATACCTACATGATCGGCAAGGGCACCGGCTCCACTGCATTTGAAAAATTCACCTGGACCCGGCAGGGTTATCATGTTCCCATCGATGCCTATTATCTGAGCTGGGATCAACGCCATACGATCGTGTTCAACCTGGATTTGAAGAGTCCCCGGTGGGGTGGCATTAATTTCCTTTGGCGCTACAACAGCGCCCTGCCTTACACTCTTGATCAAGGTATGATTACCGTTCCGAATAATGCCCGGTTGGAACCCACCACTACGCTGGATGTTCGCGTACATAAGTCGTTCGATTTAAACGCGCATACCAGTTTCTACCTCTTTGGTGAAGGATTAAATTTATTCGACCACCAGAATATTTTGTGGGTCGATGATACCGGCACTCCCGGTGGTCATTTGGGTGATCCCGGCGCTTACGATTATCAACAGCGTTTCCGGATTGGCCTAGGCATGAATTTTTAATCGAATATTAAGTGTAAAATAAAGGAATGTTACTCTAATGAAACGCCATATTCTATTGATATTCAGTGTAATAACGATTTTTATGTTCATATTCTACCTGGCATTCAAGGAGCAAGTTAAAATTACATCCAGTGCGGATTACGCTCACGCAAAAAGCTTGAAACAGCATCGTGGTTTTGAAGCAAAAGCCGAAGAAGAAAAGCAAGAACACCGCACCGATCAACCCGGATTGGCAATGCAATGGGAAGTGGAATCGCGATCGACCATTGGTCAGCCATTTTCCTATCAGGGTAGTTATCGATTCCAAGCGCTCCACCAGGTTACTGCTGAACGATCCTTGGCCCGCCGCGAAATCCTACCCTGGGTTGAACGCGGTCCTGGCAATGTGGGTGGCCGTACCCGGGCAATCTCGGTCCACCCCGACTCTCAGGATGTATGGTTAGCGGGTGCGGTTGGCGGTGGTATCTGGAAAACCGAGAATGCCGGCAGCTCCTGGCGCTCAGTCACCGATAATCTGCCTATTCTCTCAGTCTGTGCCATTGCACGCTGCGATTCACAACCCAATGTGGTGTATGCCGGCACCGGCGAAGGCTTCTATAATAGTGATGCGATTATTGGTGACGGTTTATTCAAATCCAGCGATGGCGGCGAATCTTGGAGTCAGATCCTTAGCACGGTTAACGTCCCTGATTTTTCGTATGTGAATCGAATTATTGTGGATCCCAATGATCCGGATTTAGTGCTGGCGTCAACTAATTCCGCAATTATGCGTTCCACGGATGGCGGTGACACCTGGACTTCAGTCTTTAGCAACGGCTCGCGCGTACAGCAGATCATCGCCAATCCAGATAATTTTAGTACTCAATACGCCGCTGTAAATGGCAGCGGTGTTTATAAATCAATCGATGGTGGCGTTAACTGGAATGCCAGTAGTAATTTTTCGGTTTCATTTTACAGAGTCGAGATGGCGCTTGCCCCCTCCGACACCAGTATTCTTTATGCAACGCTAACTAATTCAGGCGGTGGTTTAGCAGCTTTTTATCGATCTGATGACGCCGGTAACAGTTGGGCTAATTTAGGTAGCTCGCCCAACTGGCTTGGCACTCAAGGCTGGTACGATAACACATTGGTGGTTTCACCCGCGGATCCGAATGAGATCATCGTGGGTGGACTTAATCTCTATCGGATTACAGCCACTAGCCATGGGATGTCCGGGCAAAAAATAACCAACTGGTATGGTGGAACCGGATACCCCTACGTGCATGCCGACCAGCACATTTTGGTAGCTTATCCGGGCACGGGTGGTCAGTATAAGCTTACCGTGGGTAATGATGGCGGTGTTTTTTATTCCACTACTAGCGGAGCTAGTTGGTCTCAGCGCGATGACGGATACAATGTAACTCAGTTCTATGATGCCGATAAACATCCGGTGCAGACCAAATTCGTTGGTGGAACGCAGGATAACGGGACTAATCTGTCGCCTATTGATGCCACTGCGGCGAGTCAGTGGGCGCAACCGGTCGGAGGCGACGGATTCGAATGCGCCTGGAATAAAAATGACGGTAATATTGTATATGCGTCACTCTACTACAGCCAGGTATATAAAAGCACCGATAGCGGGACTTCTTTTCAAGGCGTAGCGGGGTTACCGGGCAGTTCCGTTTTCCATACCAGCCTTGGAATGGATCCGTTTGATCCGGATATTCTGCTGGTTGTAGGCAATAATAACACAGTCTATCGCACCAATGATGGTGGTGACAATTGGGAAGCCATAAGCGGGGAATTCAATGGGTATAACCGGAAGACTTTTCAATTTTCCACCATTAACCCAAATATCGTATGGGCAGCTTCCAATGCCAGCGGTATCAATGTTTCCACCGATGCCGGACTTCATTTCCATGGTGTTTCCACTCTCCCGGGTGCATCCAATAGCTACATTCTAGGGATCGGGATTCATCCAACTTTAGACAGCACCGCCTTTGTGACGCTGGGTGTAGCTAATCACCCTAAGATTTACCGTACTGATGATCTGGGTGATACCTGGATGAATATTACCAACAATCTGCCGGATGTGCCGGTCCATTCCATTATCAGCATGCCTTATAACCCCGATATCATTTGGGCTGGAACTGACATTGGCCTGTTTGAATCAGTTGATGCCGGTTCCACCTGGAATTATGCCGCTAACGGAATACCCGCGGCCGCAATTGTGAAACTTAAGATTGTGGGGCAGGATGTGGTTGCAGCTACCCACGGCCGTGGCGTCTGGAGCGTTCATATTGATTCACTACCGCCTTTGGTCGTGCCCACGCTTTCACCACTCCTGCATCACCTGGAGCCGGCTCTACCCAATATTCCGGAATTGACATTCCATTTTTCCACTCGCAGCAATCATGACTCTATCCGGGTTTTGGTGAACGATTCTCTGGTTGCCAATTATGGTGAAACGACGGCCTACAGCGATCTCTCTGTCCTCTATATGGCGCATTATGGCGATACACTTACGGTTGATGTCGTTGGATATACAGATGGGCTTACTTATGCCAGTGAACCCCGAACGATTCCTGTTTTTGCACCCGTGGAGCAACTAACGGATTCTTTCGACAGTGTTTCCACGATCATTTCCAACGATCTGAATATCGGTCCCGCATCCAGTTTTTCATCCAATATCCTACAGACTATCCACCCCTATTCGAGTAACAAGAACTATTACGCTTACATCGGCAATCCAATTATAATCAGTTCACAAACAATGCTGGATTATTCCGATGTTGCGCTGGTTGAACCGGGTGATCCGGGCACCCAATATCCAGATCAGGCGATGTGGGACTTTTGTACGGTGGAAGGATCATTGGATGGCAGCAATTGGTCCATCCTCGTAGAGCCTTATGATAGTCGTTACGATAATTCCTGGTTGGATGCCTATAACAGTAATTTTGACGGCTTTCAAACACTCATGCGTGAACACAGTATCAATCTGAACGATTATTACGCAGCCGGTGATACGGTACGGGTTCGATTCCGATTATTTTCGGATGAATACGTAACCGGTTGGGGCTGGGGTATCGATAATCTGGTTTTGTCGAATGGAACCGGTACTGCCCCGGGCGCCTTTATTCCACGGACTTTTGCCTTGCTCCCTAATTATCCTAATCCATTCAACGCCAGTACCAATTTACGCTTTATGCTGGACTTGACAGGTCCGGTAGACCTGACAATCTATGATTTACAGGGTCGTGTCGTTAATCGTCTCATCACCCAACGGTTATTCCCGGCAGGCCATATTCAACAGATACCCTGGAACGGTAAAAATGATCTGGGACAAAATGTTGCAACGGGTATCTATTACGCCCGGTTAGCAAGCCGCCAGCAGCAGGCTGTAATTAAATTAACACTATTGAAATAATCGGGAATTGATGGTTTAGCGAGGGATCTAGATCAAGTATCGATTTCACGGCCGCATTCACGGCATTTAAATAAATATCCGGGATTATCCGTGTTGCAGTGAGGGCAACGCCACTTATTGTCATTTTTAGCTGGTGAGCTAGTTTTTCCATTTACCGAGTCAACCTTGGAACGCTGATTTTCAGACAGGCCCTCCAGGCGATATCCTGCCATGGATTTAGATAAATTTCCCTGCAGTTTTTCAAGCGAATCCAATTTATCCGCCATTTCCCGTGTTGTTTCAACGATATTCTGTAAAGAATCCTGTTGCTTTAATTGTTGATCCTGGGGAATCGCACCACGAATACGAACATCCAGCAATTCCAACTGGTCTAAAATGATTTGGGCTTTGGAATTAATAGCAATGCCTATGCGTAAAGCCTGCATCCCCGCCGTAATAATCAACCCCAGAAACGCACTGACGCCAATGATAACCAGGTCCAATCTTGAAACACCGGCTCCGGAACCACTGGTGAGGATTTTCACACCCAAAAGCATCAATCCAAGGCTACCAAAAAAAATTAAAGCTCCCAACAAGGAGACTATCCAAAGTAAAAAGTTGATCCACTGGAATTCACGTTTCATCTGCCCTGCCCTAATACTTCATCACATTAATAATAATTACAATCATCTTAAACTCTGCCGCCTAACCGCGAAGCACCTGTTTTATGGGAGGACTAAGACCACTAGAAGGCTGGGCCACCTGGTTCCAACCTAGGCAAGCGCGTGTGTCCAGATCGGAAGTCAGCATCCATGGCCCCGGGTACATATATTAAAATTCAGCCAAACTGATTCACTGCCGATGAAACCAACACCAACCGGGCGATTACCAACGCAGACAAATCGCTCAAGTATTAGTGGTGGAAAATGGAGCGCAGTGTGGGAACGAGTAAAAACTATGAGTACCGGAATTGTTGCAAATAACATTTCTACATTAGCCTAAATCAAACAAACCTTCATTTTGTATCGTAAAAATAAGGTAAAGATAGCAGAAAATCGAGTGAACTTTAGCCGGAATTATCAAGTGAGCGTTTTGTAATGATCGTAGCGCTCCAAAATCGCACGAACATAATTATAAGCTTCATCTCCCCGGCAATAACCAAAGCGAACCACTGGATCGAGGTAATAAAGCTTCTCGGATTTCTTCAGTAGGAACAAGGCCACGCTGTTATCCCAGATATTGGGATTGTAGCCATATTTAATTGCCAACCGGCGAGCGTCCTGAATATGTCCCTGACCGGCATTGTAGGAAGCCAACACAAATTTCAGCCGTTCATTAACATCGGGAATTTCTTTGTGCCAATAGTTATCCAGCCATTTCAGATAGCCGGCAGCGGCACGAATATTCTCTCGGGGATTAACCAGGTTTATAGCCCCAAAATACTCACCCGTTCGGGGTAAAAGCTGCATGAGTCCGACCGCGCCCGCATCGGACTTGGTCCGTACTTTGAATTTTGACTCTTGAAACGCCTGCGCCGCCAGCAATCGCCAATCCCAACCCAGCCGTCGGGCATTCTTTTTGAACAATCCGTCAAAATCAGAAATCTTACCACCATTTTTTGAGAAATATTCACTGCTCAGCCGCTGGGCAAACGCCTGTTTATTTCGATAATACTTGTTGTAAATAACATTAAAGGTGGGGTCGTGTTTGGACTTCATTTTATCTAGCCAGGAATTTACGGCGGCCAACAGGCCTGGTGAGTCTTTCCGCACCGCCCAAGCGATCGGTTGGGGATCACTTACCCCTGTTGCCACATCCAAATTCCTGTAATAGGCTTGATTCAACCGGGCAACATTCTCATTCGCCACAGTATAATCTATCAAACCTAGGGCAACCTCTCGGATGAGATCTTCAGCATCCACGGTATCTGAAACGGATTGAATATTTATCACGCCCCCTAATTGCCGGGAAAGTTGACGCAATCTTTGATAGTACGGCGAGTTCTGGCGTACAACAACGGTTTTACCAATCAATTGAGCCGGATCATGAATGGCAGACTGATCCGGTTCCGCGGATCTCGGGGTTTCCCCGTCTGCCGGCTTGCGCTGAACTAAAACCTGTCGCGTAATGTTGTAATTATCGGTGAACACAATATCCGTGGCGGGTTGAGGGCCTACGGCCAAATTCGTGGCGATAATATCCCCGGCACCGGATTCCAAAGCAGAAAACATCTCATCCCAACCATTCGGGGTGATAATTCTTAACTCAACGCCCAGGTGCCCAGCCAATAATTTCAATAACTCATAATCATAGCCCATGAGTTGACCATGATAAATAAAATAACTATTGGCATTATACCGTGTGAGCGCGGTGAGTACACCTTTTGCTTTGATTCGGTCAAGGGTTGTGGTTGGTTTGACGCGTCTAATGGTCTCATATTTATTTGGATCCGAGGCCACCGCATTCACCCGCAATACAGCATGCCCGTTGCAATAAAGTATCGTTAGCAGAGACCCGGTCAGCAGAATAATACTGCTAAGCCAAATTAAGTTTTTAGGTGTTATAATGCGGGACATTGATAGAATAGAGCTATAATATAAATAGTAGTTTTAAAAGTTAGGCGAAAGATATCAATGATTTAGCCGGGTGGGGTGACGAAAATCACCAATACAGGTGTTCTTTTGGGTAATTGAAGAAAAATCAATTCTCACCAATTTTCAGATCAAAAAAACACCCTGCTGCATTATATCATTCCGGCATGAAAGATATTGAAGGAGCCCTAAATAAAAACACGCTCAAGATGAGCGCGTCTTTATTCAATTGATATCGTGGTTATTTGTTAATCAATGAGGGTAAACATTCTTGAAGGCCTAAGCGTGAAAAGCCGTTTCACAAGATTGGGCTCGGTTTGATCCCACGACAAATAGATTATAAGCGCTTCACCAATAATGTTACTTTCCGGCACCAATCCCCAGAAGCGGCTGTCATGTGAGTTGTCTCGATTATCCCCCATCATGAAATAGAAATTTTCCGTGCAGACATAATACTTAGCTGATTTCCCATCAATCATGACATTCCCGTCGTTGGTGAGAAAGACATCATGCCCTTCCAAACTGATTACATTCATGTATAAATCTGAATTTTCCCGATTGAACCACAGCGTATCCCCTTTGGACGGAATACGGAGCGGGCCGAAGTTGTCTCGGTTACCCATTCCACGGGGAAAGATCACGCGTTCCTGATACTCCGGTGAATAAATGTTAGTATAGTTGATTTTGCCATGGGGTGGCAAATGAAATTCCTTACCATCAAGGTAGACGCGTTTCAGTTTGATTTCCAGGGTCTGACCCGGTCCGGCTATACAGCGTTTGATGTAGTTCAAACTGGGATCGAAGGGGCCGATACGATTAGCAGGCCATTTATCATTGGGATATCGAAAAATAACCACATCACCACTCTTGACCTTGTCAAACCCGGGCAACCGGGTATAGGGAATACTGAATCCAATATTTGTCCAGGGAATGCCGATCCAGTCCGGTGTACGAATCCCATAAATAAACTTATTCCCGAGAATAAAATCCCCCACTTTTACGGTATTTTCCATTGATCCGGTAGGGACATTATAGGCTTCAATCACGGCGGCTCTCAGAATCAGAACCGAAATGATCACATGCAGTAACCCGCGGGAAAATCCGCGTTCTTTTGGTTTTAGTTTGTTTTTTTTCGACATGAAATACCCTATAAAATTGTTGTTATAACTCCAGCCTGAACTATTTGTTCACGGTTTAGTATCCAACGGCGGCGGCGGCGCCACGCTGATCCGGAGCGCCAATCCAACCTTTAAAATATGGATCCCAGGCAATGGCATTTACTTCACCCATGGGACTTCTAACCACTACTTTATAACCCCGCTGCTCCAATTCCTGAACCGTTTCGGGTCCTAAAGCCTTGTCTTCCATATAAATCACATCAGGCAGCCATTGATGATGAATTCGGGCCATTCTCACGGCATCAATAATACTCATTTTGCCATCAACCACATTGAGAAAAACCTGCATCACGGAGGTGATAATGGTGGATCCGCCAGGCGTTCCAATTACATATCTAACACTGTCATTTTTCACAAATATAGCCGGGGTCATGCTGGAGAGCATGCGTTTTGCTGGAGCAATGGCGTTAGCCTCGTTCCCCACTAATCCAAAGATATTGGGAACACCGGGTTTGGCACTGAAATCATCCATTTCGTCATTCAGAAGAAAACCATAATCTTTGACGGTAACCTGCGAGCCAAAGGTCCAATTTAAGGTGTAAGTATTGCTCACTGCATTTCCCCACCGGTCTACTACGGAAAAATGAGTCGTCTCCTCATGTTCACTTACCCTTTGTTTCAGGGACTCCATTTCAGGATCGCTAAGCGGATGAACAACGCTGCTCGGAGTCGCCTGCCCCCAGGCAAAATCGTGAATGCGATCCCGCGCGTATTGCATGGAAAGCATGGTTTCCCGGGGAACCGGCCAAAAGTCCGGATCACCTAGCCACACGCTTCGATCAGCGTAAGCTCGGCGTTCCACTTCGGTCAAAAGTTGTACATAATCAGCGCCATGCCATGCCAGAGTGTCCACTCGATAATTCGACAACATATTCAGCATGGAGATCAAGGCAATTCCTCCACTACTGGGTGGCGGCATGGAAATAACTTCATACCCGCGATACCGGCCTATAACCGGTGTACGCATAACCGGACGGTAATTGATCAAATCTGTTAATGAAATCACGCCACCGGCAGCTTTTACCGATGCTACCAGATGTTCCGCCACCGGGCCACGATAAAATCCAGCGGCTCCATACCGTCGAATACGTTTCAGTGTTTTAGTGAGATCGGGTTGTTTAAATATTTCACCCGGTTTGGGTAGATTCCCACTCCGGCCAAAGACACGCCGGGTTTCGGGATAGGCCCCCGAAATGCTATTAAGCCATCCCAAAGCATCCGACAAATAGTAATTAACCGGGAAGCCATTCTTTGCCAGGTTAATTGCCGGATCAATCACCTTTTTAAGAGCCAATGTTCCAAAATTATCGAGAGCCATTTGCATTCCGGCGACCGTTCCGGGAACACCAACCGCCAAACCGCCTTTTAAACTGCGTCCTTGAATAACCCGGTTGGAGTCATCCAAATACATATCTCGAAATGCCTTTCCGGGTGCTTTTTCGCGGTAATCAATGGCTGCCATGCGCCCATCGGACATGCGAATGATCATAAAACCACCCCCACCGATATTGCCTGCCTGGGGATATGTCACGGCCAAAGCATAAGCCACTGCAACTGCTGCATCCACGGCATTGCCGCCATTTTCAAGAATTTGCTCGCCAGCCTCGGCCGCGAGACGGTCATGGGCCACGACCATCCCCTTCCGGCCGTAGGCTTGCGGCTCCCAGGCCCGGACGGTCTGACTAAGGATAATCAGGCCGACCAGCATTATAAGTGGCCAGGGAATATGTTTAGGAGAATTTTGGCCGTATTTCGTCATCAGGGGTTCCTTGTTAGTTCAAGCCGATTCAAGCAAGGTTGAAACATAATCGAAGCGATACTTTTTACAACGCCAATCCGGTGTCAGACCGGGATAAACGCATCTGCATACTGTTTGAGCACTGGTTTCCGGTGACTGAAATCCACTGTCACAATATCAAAGCGGCTATCTATTTCAGCCGCCGGTTCGTTAATCAGCCCGGCATGAGCAAAAAAATATTCGGCTGTATCGGCGACGATGCGCTGCTTCGCCGGTGTAACCCGAAATAACGCTGCATCGGCAGCGTGGCGAACGAAAAAGCTTTTAACCTCCACGAATACCAGTTCCTGACCCTTTCGGGCAATGAGATCGATTTCCCCGTCGCGACTTCCATGGAACCGGTGTGCGACCAGTTGATAGCCATTCCGCACATAATACATTCCGGTAAAAATCTCGCCCAACCAACCGGATTGATGGGTTTCATTCTGTTGTCGAAAGCGGACATTGGGCGTATCCTTCACCGGCTGGAATGATCGGCGATGAATGGGGCAACGACCGAATTCCTTCAGTGCGGCAAGATGAGCGGCTGATCCATAACCCTTATGCCGGTCGAACCCATATTCAGGAAATAGAACGTGGTAAGAAATCATCATCCGATCCCGGTAAGTCTTGGCCAGGATGGATGCAGCCCCGATTGAGAGACTTTTGTCATCACCTCCAATAATGGCGGTCTGATTCAATAGGACATTAGGAATGGTAAATTTCCCATCGACTAAAACCGCTGCCGGGTGAATATCTAATCCTTCCAATGCCTGCCGCATGGCTTTGAAAGTGGCTTTAAAAATATTGATTCGGTCGATTTCCTGCTCATGTACAATCCCGATTCCAAAGGCGTGTGCGTTTTTCCGAATATCTGTTTCAACGGTTTTGCGTTTTAGCGGCGATAATCGTTTGGAGTCTTTAATCCCGGATGGAAGTTGCTTAGGATTCAAGCAAACCGCACCTGCCACTACCGGTCCGGCCAAGGGGCCCCGTCCGGCTTCGTCCACACCGATAATTTGAGTTTTACCGTTTCCCCACAGATTTTCCTCATAGTACCCGTTATAACGAAAATCGCTCATGCCTTTACACCAGCACCACTTTTAACCCGGCCATGACTGTCTGGATCCACGCCCGCTCCTTTCCTTTACTTATAAAGTTAATGATTATGAGCTGGTCCCCTGAATCAGATATCTTCCTCGGTTCGGCAGGCAATTCCCCGGGATTTGAGTGCCCGGGTAAAGACACCATCGCCGGATTTTAATCTGCCTGAGAAAGTGCCATCATAAATTTGGCCGCAGCCGCAGGCCGGACTACGGGATTTGAGAATTGCCTTAGCGATTTTATTTTCATCCACCAGGTTAAGGCACGCCTGAACGCCGGCGGCGTATTCGGCGGTCACATCTTTTCCATCAATGCGAATCAGGTGCTCGCCTTCGATTTCCACCGGTAATCTGGGCGTGGTCAACCCACCAGCGACCTCGGGACAAACAGCAACATACTCTTTACCCCTGAGTGCTTTCTCAACCCGTTGCGATTTGCTGTCTTTGCCGTCATAACGGCACTTTTCACCCAACAGACAACGAGATACGAGAATCACCAGCGATCGTACTTATAAAATTCTTCTTGTTGTTGAATGGCTTGGAGCATGCTCTTTGCAAACCCTCGTATATATCCGTTAAGTTTTACCTCAACCTTAGGTTCTTTGATGGCCAGTTTTTTCAGTAACTGTTTTAATTCCATGAGTTCATCTTCATCATACTCAAATTGATATTTTTTAGCCATCGCCGCTCCTATTAAGTCTAATGTCTCCTCCAAAATGCCAGCCGATACGGAAATATTTCGCCTGACATCACCCCCTGAACAATCGCCGGATCATGCGTCATCACATCTGTTGCCGTGGCGAGGTTCTCCGACTCGAAAATCACGATGCCAAATTCGGCGCCCTCGGTCCGGCCGGCCAGGATTAATCGATCCTGATCCAGCATTTGCTTCAGATATTCAAAATGCTCGCCCACGATCCGGATTTCACTTTCGGTGGGTGTATCCACCATTTCCGGCCGGGCCGGCTTAAGTTGATATATAAAGTTCTGCAAAACCAGGCCCCCCCGTATTTAACATTTTCATTCCGATCAATAACCTAAATAAAATGCCCTCGGTATTCTCAAAACAGGCGATCCGCCTGACCGGGTTAATCACACCCTGTTCCGGGATAATGTTCCCCCGAATGATGAATCAATATTTCCCAGAGCTTCATCCTTTTCATAACAGCGAGGGGTTCACAATTTGGTGCAAAAACAAGCATGCAGTGAATTTAGGCTTCGAGGCGGCTGACCCAATACATTTCGTTGAAGAAACTGGTCCAAAACCGCATCTGGCTTGACTTTATTAAAAATCAATCATCCGACATGAAATATATCCGAATTGAAAACCGGGATATCGGGGATAGTCGAGGTTTAAGTAAATATAAAAGCCCCTGTATACCAGATAGTTAGGGGCTTTATATAATGAATGGTGCCCAGGGCGAGACTCGAACTCGCACACCAGTAATAGGCACTAGACCCTGAACCTAGCGTGTCTACCAATTCCACCACCTGGGCTGCCAAAAAGCGG
>CAZIWX010000049.1:0-18248 GCA_964543125.1 uncultured Lentisphaeria bacterium
ATGCCGTAACCGCCGTGTATGATGAAGGTGAATCATACCCGAGTGTAATGCCCGAACCGGTGATTGAATGGACCCCGCTGTTCCTGTCCTATGTGGATTCTTTCAATGTTCCCGACGGCACCCCGTTCGATTCTCTCGGCTGGTTTGCGGATGACGGTGGCGATCCATCTACCGCCGGCAACTGGAATATTGAGAATATGATGGCCCACTTTGACTGGTCGCCGTCCCAAACCGATTCCTTTGCTATGACGCTGACCTCACCGGTTGCTGACCTGACCGACGCCGGCCTGGTGCGGCTGCGATTCTACCAGCTCTTCGATGACTTCGATGACAGTGATAACGGTCAGTTCAATATGACGGTTTCCGTTTCGGCCGATGGCTTTGCGACGGAAAATGTGCTGTGGACGCACAACGACTCGGTTTATGGCGATATCGAAGGCGAAATGGTCTTCGACCTGTCGGATATTGCCGCCGGTGAACCGGCTATGCAACTGCGCTTCACGGCCTGGGGCGCCGGCACTTACACCATGGACAACTGGTGGATTGACGATGTGCTGGTGGAAACGGATATGTTTCCGAACCGTTCGCCCATGGCCTTCGATATGTTGACACCCGGTGACTCTGCTGTTGTTGTTATCAACAATGACAATCTCGATTCGGGCGCCCTGACATTATCCTGGGAAGCCGCGGAAGATCCGGATAATGATCCGGTTAGCTATGGTATCTGGATTGGTGATGGTCTGATGAATAGTATCGCCTTTGGTGATACCACGGACACCAGCGTCTCCATCCCGTACGCGGCTATCTACGCTGCCCTGGATGCCGCGAGTTTGACCATGGTCAGCGGTGACTGGGGTATCTTTGCCACTGATGGTCAAGATACAACCTGGGCCGCCAACGGACCGTTTGCGTTGTATATCGACGCCTCTACGGTTTCGATTAACAATGCGAAACTGCCGGATGTCTTTGCCATTCACCAGAACTATCCGAACCCCTTCAATCCCACCACCAATATCCAGTACGATCTGCCGGAAGCGGCCGATGTAAGGTTGGTGATTTACAATATGTTGGGTCAGCGGGTAGCTACACTGGTGAATACGCAGCAGAACGCGGGTTGGTACACCGTCCGCTGGAGTGGCTTAACGGATGCCGGACGGCCGGTTGCATCAGGTATTTACCTGTATCGCATCAATGCCGGCAGCTACACCAGGACGCTCAAGCTGATGTATATGAAGTAATCGTTTTATACGATTGCTAAATGACAAAGTTGAAGCCCCCTCAGTGATGCGGGGGCTTCATATTGATCAGGAGTTGATCCGCATCAAGCACATACTTTTTCAATTGACTTGGAATAAGTAAACTTCTACTTTCCCAACATGAAACTCGCTTTAAGATTGGGTGCTTTGGTGACATTGGCAACTATGCTGTGGGCCAGTGCCGAGGTCACGAATTTCGATGGTTACTCGGAAGCGAGCCGCATTATAATCCAGTGGAGCAGCCTCACGGAGTTAAATCTCCAGGGCTACGAAATCCAGCGCAGTATGGATAATCACGAATTCTCCAGGGTCGGTTTTCTGGAAGCCCGGGGCAGTAACACCGGTTATACCTACGTAGACGACTCGGTGTTTGCAAAAATTTCCGGCCGCACCTATTTCTATCGGCTTAAAATTATTAATAAAGATGGTTCATCCGATTACAGTAATACCATCACCATCGAGTCTCAGATAAACAGTGTCAAACATACCTGGGGTTCAATCAAGGCGATGTTCAAATAAGTTGTTATTATCTGCCGGCCATATTTTAAAACCCGTTGCCCGCAGCGGGTTTTTTTATCGTGAAACCTTTGGATTCAATTTGCATTAAAACGGATGTGCAAATTAATGGAGTACAACCAATGAAAAGATTAAATACCTATTCGGTCGCTGTTGTGGTTATGCTGTTTACGGCATCGATTGCACGAGCCGACGGACTAAACCTGGCTAAAGCTCTCAGTGATGCATTCGCCAGCATTGCCGAGCAGGTTCAACCCTCGGTAGTAACGATCACCAGTGAACACTCAATGAAACATCCCGCCATCTCACGCGGGGACGATCCACGAGATTCCTTTGGAGGCCAAAATCCATTTTTCTGGTTCTGGGGTCCGAACAACAAGCGTGCATTTAAAACTACTTCAATGGGGTCTGGCGTTATCGTTGATGCCGATGGTTATATCGTGACCAACAACCATGTCATCGAAAAAGGGAAAAATATAAAAGTTCAATTGTTTAATGGTAAGACAGTTGATGCTAAAATTATAGGGACCGATCCTAAAAGTGATGTAGCTTTGATCAAAATAGACCCCCAGGGCTTGGATCTGAAAGCAATTAAAGAAGGTGATTCAGAGAAACTCAGAGTGGGCGAATGGGTTCTCGCGATTGGCAGCCCGTTCGGCAGCGAACTCTCTCATACCGTTACTCAGGGGATCATCAGTGCCATTGGACGATCTTCCGTCGGTTTGGTCGATTATGAAAATTTCATTCAGACCGATGCCGCCATTAATCCCGGGAATTCCGGCGGTCCGTTGGTGAATTTGGATGGGGAACTCATCGGCATTAATACCGCTATCGCATCCCGCAGTGGCGGTAACCAGGGCATTGGGTTTTCTATTCCGGTTAATATGGTGAAACGCGTCACCAGTGATTTACGCACCAAGGGCAAAGTCGTACGTGCCTGGTTGGGTGTTAAAATCCAGAGTGTTGATGAAGAAATGGCCAAAACCCTGGAACTAAAAAGTGCCCGGGGCGCCTTGATTGGAGAAGTGGTGAAAGACAGCCCGGCGGCGGATGCGAATCTGGAAGTTGGTGATGTCGTGATTGAAGTAGATGGCCAGAAGGTAGCGGGATCGCGAAATCTTATGAATATGATCGCCTCCAGACATCCTGGTGAAAAGGTGGCGCTGACCCTGCTGAGAGAGGGCAAGGCCAAAAGCGTCAGAGTGAAATTAGCGGAATTCCCGGCCGAGTACGATTTGGCCTCTAATTCCAGTCGGAAACAGAAATTTGATCTCGGTATGCAGGTGCAAACACCGGAGCCCGGGGATATTCAGCGTTATAAATTGGATAAGGATGCCAAGGGTGCTTTGATCACTGATGTCGTACCTGGCAGCGAAGCCCAACAGAAAAATATACAGCCCGGAATGCTTATTGAAAAAATGGGCCCCACCGTCCGAAAATTAAATCGAATTTCAAATGCACGGGATTATGAGAAAATAATTTCAAAGTATAAGCCCGGTGATGCCATTTTGTTTCTCATACAACGCCAGGGTGAAAATTTCTTCGTTGTCCTGACGTTACCCACAGACTAGACCTGACTTTCTCTCCCGCCCGCCCGCCCCGTCGTTATACGGGGCGGGCGGGTTTTATCCCGGGGTCCACCTCCGGCGCCTTCCCCGAGGAGGGGATATAGATTCTCAAGTGTTCTAGCATTCAGGCTCAGCAGCGGAAAACCCGGTGATCACGAACATAGAATAAATGGGGCTGTAATAAGGGGCTGAAGCCCGGTTTAGTTTGCTTTCAATTATCCACGAGCTGAAGCTCGTGGCCACGGAATCCTTTGAACCGATTTTCTTGAGAAGGGATTAAAGTCCAACTAGCGAACACACTAATTCCGTAGCACCGGGTTTTAACCCGGTGAAGATTAATCCCTTGGTTCCCGGGGCTTCAGCCCCTTAGCCTGTTTTTGGCCAAAACCGGAAGAACTCCTGCCGGCATTGTACGCGTTGACATTCCCGGGCGGTAGCGTATATATTCACGGGCTTTTTAAGATGAGTGGAAACAAGCGCTTTTCAGTGGATACTGGATCGTGTAACTAATTGATAGTGAGTGTGTTATTGTAAATGAGTGAGCAACGAATCGGTATCATCGGTGGTACCGGATTGTACCAATTGCCGGGCTTTGAACAGATTGGTGTACTGGACCTGGAAACTCCGTTCGGGAAACCATCAGCGCCCCTGAAAATATTACATTCCGGAGATCGCGAGGTCATTTTCTTGCCCCGCCACGGTGAGCACCACCACCTTCTCCCAACTGAACTGAACCATCGCGCCAACATACTGGCCCTGAAAATGGCGGGGGTGAAATGGATCGTGGCCTTGAGCGCCGTGGGAAGCTTCAGGGAGAAATTGCCACCCCGAACCATGGTGTTTGTGGATCAATTCATCGATCGTACCCACGCCGTACACACCTTTTTCGGGGAGGGGGTGGTGGCGCATGTCGGGTTTGCTCATCCCACCGAACCGGCATTATCTAAGATTTTAGCGCAATGTGCAGCGGCGTTAGACCTACGGCACCAGTTGGGTGGCACCTATGTTAATATTGCCGGTCCTGCCTTTTCCACCCTCGCCGAATCGCAACTTTACAAAAGTTGGGGCGCCGATGTGATCGGCATGACCGCTTTGGCGGAAGCAAAACTGGCCCGGGAAGCCGAAATTGCTTACGCACCGATAGCCCTGGTAACCGATTTTGATGCTTGGCATCCGGATCACGCGGCCGTTTCGGTAGAGCTGATTGTAAAGAATTTGCAGGCGAACAGCGCTAACGCTAAGAAACTGGTGACAAAATTTCTGGAAGTTTTTTCAAAAGAAGCCGGGGATTACCCGAGTCACCACGGTTTGGATAATGCTATATTTACACCAATGGAATCCATTTCGCCGGAAATTCGTAAAAAACTCGCTCCGATTCTGGGAAGATTCTTTTAATTACCATTGTGGAATTGCATCAACCGAAATTTACTGAAAATCTATCAATCTAATTAACGGCGATCATACCCTATGTCTGAATTAAAAACACCATCGGCTATGCGGGATGTGGATAACAAAGTCGACTTCATCGCGCTGGAGCACGCTATCCTGAACTTTTGGCGGGATCAGGACATATTCAACCAACTGCGACGGCGGAATGCCGGGAAACCCCGCTGGTCCTTTCTGGACGGTCCCATTACCGCCAATAATCCCATGGGTGTTCATCATGCCTGGGGCCGCACCTATAAAGATCTGTACCAGCGTTATCATGCTATGCGGGGACAGGAATTACGCTATCAAAACGGATTTGATTGCCAGGGCTTATGGGTCGAGGTAGAGGTTGAGAAAGAACTCGGTTTCAAGTCCAAAACCGATATCGAAGCCTATGGCATCGAAAATTTTGTCAACCAGTGTAAAGCCCGCGTCATCAAATATTCCGGCATCCAAACCGAGCAGTCCAAGCGCCTCGGCTACTGGATGGATTGGGATAATTCCTATTTCACCATGTCGGCCGAAAACAATTATTCCATCTGGAAATTCCTGAAAAAAGTCCACGAACGCGGTCTGATTTATAAAGGCTACGATGTGATGCCGTGGTGCACCCGTTGTGGAGCGGCATTGTCCGAGCACGAAATTGCCACGGAAGGCTACAAAGAGCTGACCCATACTTCCATCTACCTGAAATTCCCGCTGAAAGATCGTGAAAATGAATCGCTATTAGTCTGGACGACCACGCCCTGGACCCTTTCTTCTAATGTAATGGCAGCGGTTAATCCGGAACTGAATTATATCAAGGTCCGGCAAGGGGCTGAGATCTATTACCTCGTGAAATCGCGCGTGTCCATTCTTCAGGGTGAGTATGAAGTGCTGACAGAGCTCACCGGCGCCGCCATGCTGGGCTGGGAGTATCGGGGACCCTTCGATGAACTTCCCATTCAACAGGGTATCAAGCATGTCGTGATCGCTTGGGATGATATCAGCGAAAACGATGGAACCGGTATTGTGCACATTGCCCCAGGGTGTGGACGGGAAGACCATGAATTATCAAAACGCGACGGATTCCCGGTGCTGCGGCCCCTCGATGAATTTGGTAATTATCTTGACGGGTATGGCTCCTGGACCGGTAAAAATGTCAGCAAAGTCAGCGCGGCCGTAATCGATGATCTCTCCCAAAAAGGGTTGCGCTACAAACGTGAAAAAATTACGCACCGTTATCCTACCTGTTGGCGGCATGGAACCGAATTGGTTTTCCGCTTGGTGGAGGAATGGTTCATCTCCATGGAGGCCCTGCGAGACGAGATCATGGCGGTGGTGAAACAGATCCGGTGGCTACCGGAGTACGGATTGGATCGTGAACTGGACTGGCTGCGTAACATGGGCGACTGGATGATCTCCAAAAAACGCTATTGGGGATTAGCCTTACCCATTTTTGAATGCAAATCCTGTGGACACGTGCATGTCATCGGGAGTCATGACGAGCTCCGGGATAAAGCGATTGCCGGTTGGGAAGCGTTCGAAGGTCATACACCGCACCGGCCCTGGATTGACAATGTGAAAATCAAGTGCGAAAAATGCGGCGAAACCGTTAGCCGTATTCCCGATGTAGGCAACCCCTGGCTGGATGCCGGTATCGTACCGTACTCCACTATGCATTATCTCACGGATCATGATTATTGGGAAAAATGGTTCCCGGCCGACTTCATCGTGGAATCCCTACCCGGTCAATTCCGGAATTGGTTTTATGCCATCCTCGCCATGAGTACGGTGCTGGAAAACAAACCACCGGTGCGCACTATCATGGGACATGCCCTGGTAAAAGACGAAAATGGCGCTGATATGCATAAATCCACCGGCAATGCCATCTGGTTCGAAGATGCCGCCGAAAAAATGGGTGTGGATGTCATGCGTTGGATGTATGCCAGTCAGGCACCCTACAATAATCTAAATTTTGGCTACTCTGCCGCTGATGAAGTTCGTCGTAAATTGCTGACATTATGGAATACTTATTCCTTCTTTGTCACCTATGCCAAGTTGGACAACTTCGACCCGGACCAACCTCTCGATGAGAGCAAATTGACCCAGTTGGATCGCTGGTTACTGGCGCGGCTGAATCAATTAATTACGCAAGCCCGGGTTGATTACGAAAATTTCCAGGTTGATAAATTGATGCACAAAGTCAATCGATTCATTGACGATCTGTCAAACTGGTACGTACGGCGTTCCCGGCGGCGTTTTTGGAAAAGCGAGAATGATCAGGACAAATGGGTTGCTTATCACACACTATATCAGGCTTTGGTAACTTCAATAAAAATTTTGGCGCCGGTGATCCCTTTTGTCACGGAAGAGATTTATCAAAACCTGGTAGTTGCTCTGGATCCTGATGCTGCCCCCAGTATTCACCTGACCACTTTTCCGGAAGCAGAGGCGCGCTGGATCGATGCTGAACTCTTGGATAAGATCAACACCATCATCAAGACGGTTGAACTGGGTCGTGCCGCCCGTAATAAAGCCAATCTAAAAGTCCGCCAACCCCTGGCCGGAATTCAAGTGTTCTGGCCGACAGCCTCCCGGCGCCGGTTCGTATCGGAACTACAGCAGCAGGTATTGGATGAATTAAACATTAAAAACCTGACCGTACTAGAGAAAACCGATACTAGTCTCAGCTATGATGTGAAGCCTAATCTGGCAATTCTGGGTCCCAAGTATGGCAAGGCACTGGGACGCATCCGCAAGCTGTTGCAGGATGCCAATGGGCAAGCAATAGCGGCCAAGGTTCAGATTGGTGAATCAGTCCGGCTGGGTGAAACCGATTTTACAGTGGAGCTGGAGCCCCAGGAGTTATTGGTGAGCGTGAAAGAGCCGGCGGGTAAAGCGATTGTTGAAGATGGTGGAATCGTTGTCATTCTGGATACCGTTTTAACCGATGGTCTGTTAGCCGAGGGAATGATCCGTGACTTGGTTCGCCATATTCAAAATCTGCGCAAAGATGCCGGCTTTGATGTGGCCGACCGGATAAATCTGACCCTGGATACCAACCCTGAATTGATTACTGTCATCGAGAGCCATTCAAGATACCTGAAAGCCGAAACACTGGCTGAAAATCTGATGTTTAGCAAGGTGTCCGACACGGCCCACACTCGTTTCAAAATCCACCAATACGAGGTGAAGGCTGGTGCAGCCAAAGTATAAAGCCTTCCTCAACTACCTGGCGATATCCGCCTCGGTCCTGTTGTTGGATCATGTCACGAAATTCTTGGCCAAGGTGTATTTGGAAAATGCGGCGCCCTGGCCTCCGGGTTGGACATTTTTTTATATGCACTATGTGGAAAATTACCACATGGCGTTCAGTATCTCCATCTTTAATATGGCGTGGGTAAATATTTTTGGACTACTTACCACCGGATTGGTTGCTTTCTACCTGTGGCGCTATGCCGGAGACGGAAATTCCCGGATACCGGCCTTGGCCATGTCCTTGATCTTCGGCGGCGCTCTGGGCAATCTGAGCGAACGCCTGCTGACCGGACTTCATCACTATGGCCAAACCGGTATATTTAAAGGCTATGTGGTGGATTTCATCAGTTTCGACTGGCCCGACTGGCTCTATTTTTACCGCTGGCCCACGTTCAACCTGGCCGACTCGGCAGTCACCCTCGGCATTGTCTTTTTCGTTATCTATACGCTTTTTTTTGAACACCGTTCGATACCGGTCACACAACAACCAAAGAGCGAATAGAATTTCACTTAAAATCGGTTATATTCAGGTCCAGGCTAGTGAGTGTACCGGCGGAAGCTGAATTTTCACTTAATAATCGACGGAAACTCTTGATAAATAAAGATATAGATACCAAAGCAACGACCTCTTCCAAAACGAAAATTTTTGAATTCAGCATTCCGCGATTCCAACGCGCCATGCGGCTGGATAAATTTTTAGCTACGGAATTACCCTCGGATATCACGCGGAGTCAGGTTCAAAAGTTGATCAAGGCCGGCCAGGTTCTGGTGAACGGGCAACCGGCCAAACCCAGCCGCCTCATCGAGCCTTTACAGCGGATTACGGTAGCGTATGAATTACCGTACGCTCCAACCCTTTACAGTGAGAATATCCCCCTCGACGTTGTGTTCGAGGATGACTACCTCCTGGTGCTTAACAAGCCGCCGGGTCTGATCGTCCATCCTGGCGCCGGGAAGGCCAGCGGAACATTGGTGAACGCGTTACTCTACCATTGTGAATATTTATCCAATGAAAATGGACCCTACCGGCCCGGTATTGTGCATCGGTTGGATAAAGACACATCGGGATTACTGGTTGCGGCCAAGGATAATTCGGTCCATGCGAGCCTGCGCAAACAATTCACGAAGCGGCTGATCGACAAGCGCTACCTGGCTTTGGTTTGGGGACACATGCCAACACCGGCGGGAGATATCGATCTTCCCATCGGCCGAAGTCCCCGGAATCGGAAAAAATTTGCGGTCCTGCCCGATGGCCGGGCTTCATTGACTCGCTACCAAGTGGAGGAGGAGTATGAATTCCTAAGCCTTCTGCACTTAAAACTGGAAACCGGCCGTACGCACCAGATCAGAGTGCATTTGTCACACTTGAATCACCCCGTATTTGGCGATCCGTACTATAATGGCCGGAACACAAAAATGATCACATTAAATTTGCGGAATCGCCAACTGGCAGCGAAATTATTGTCGGTTATGAAACGCCAGGCATTGCACGCCCAAATATTGCGTTTTGTTCATCCCATCACCGGAAAATCAGTTGCCTGTGAAGCACCGTTGCATGAGGATTTCCAAACGGCACTGAACATATTGCGGGAAACCCATGCTTAAGGATTATATCCAACAATTTTTAAGTCATCTACAGTATGAAAAGCGGTATTCTCCCGAGACGATTCGCGGTTATCGGATTGACTTAAATCAGTTTTTGGTATTCCTCGCGGATTATGATTTTGAACTGATCAAATCGGTAAAAAAAATAGATCGCCTGACCCTGCGTCATTTTCTGGGGATGCTGGCGGAAACCGGACGTGATCCTCGATCAATGGCGCGTAAACTGGCCACCCTTAAATCATTTTTTAAATACCTTCATTTACAGGGATATATCCCGGTTAATGTGGCGTCTTTTGTGCAGACACCCAAGATGCGGGTCTCGATTCCGGTATTTTTATCGGAAGATCAAATCGGTGATTTGTTCCGTTCAATGGGAACCGATGGCAGCGAATTGGGTTTACGAGATCGAGCCATGCTTGAACTTTTCTATAGTACCGGAATGCGTGTATCTGAAATGGCCGGTCTCACCCTGCACCGGCTCAACCTTGAGCGCAAAACCGTTCGTGTTTTGGGCAAAGGTTCGAAAGAACGGGTAATCCCCCTCGGACGCCCGGCGATTGATGCGGTGGAGGATTATCTGCGGGAACGTAAGAAAATATATGGCGCACCCGGTGTATCGGATCCGGTATTTTTAAATCGACGGGGAGAAGCACTCACTGCATCGGGTATTCGTCTACGGGTGAAACGGGCCCTGCGGCAGATCGCGGATTTGCGGAAGCTGAGCCCCCATGTCTTACGCCATACTTTTGCCACCCATTTGTTGAATCGGGGAGCGGATCTTATGGCGGTAAAAGATTTATTGGGTCATAAGAATTTGTCTACAACCCAGATATATACACATGTACAGACGGACAAATTGAAATCGGCCTATCGAAACGCCCATCCCCGGGCCTCAAAATCAAAGCCCGGCTAAATGTTTGTAATAAATAACCATACACAAACCAAGGAGGAGACTATGAGAGTTGATATCGTCGCTCGGCATCTTGATATTGCGGATAAAACACGTGATTACGCCAATGTTGAAGTGGTGCGCTTGGAAAAACATTTTGACCGTATCACCAGTTGCCGGGTCATCCTTGAAAAAGTCACCGAAATAGAGTACACTGCGGAGATGGTGGTGAATGTGCCGGGCGAACAACTTTCAGCCTTTGAGAAATCGGAGGATCTTACAAAATCCATTGATAGTGCGGTTAAAAAAATGATACGGCGAATCAAAAAATATAAAGCAAAATACCAGGCCTAATATGCGCAGACAAGAACGAAAATTGGAATTGATCGTCGGAACGGTAATGCTGATTATCATCCTTCTGACGATTTTTGGGGTGATGTGGGGGAACAAGTATCACATCTTTTCTTCGCGAAATTACTATTCGATCCGATTTGGCCGCGCCAGTGGCCTGGAAGAGGGTAACCCGGTAACGGTGAGTGGCGTACCCAAAGGCATTGTAAGTGATTTCATCGTCCACAAGGATTCCGTCGATGTGATCATCGCCCTGGATAAGGATATCATCATTTTTACCGATGCCACCGGGCTGATTGTTAATCAGGAATTGTTAGGCGGGAAAAAAATTGAAGTGAATCCGGGACATAGTGGCCAGAAATTGCGTGAAAACGGGCTGTTCCGGGGAAGTTTTGCCGGTGGCCTCGAAGATCTGGTGGAAAGCGTCGGTTCGATCACTAACGACGTGCACCGGGTGGTGCGCAGTTTGGATGAATTGGTCAAACGAACTTACAAATTGGTGAACGAAGATATTTCTCCCGGTTTTAATGACGTCCGCGGAATGGTACGGAATATCAATACCATACTGGACCAGGATTTTCGGCCCGGCGCCCGGTCACTACAACATCTGGCATCCAGTCTGGACAGCCTGACGGAAGCAAAACAGGGTGATGTTATTTCCGTTATCGATAATTTGAAACACACCAGCCAGCAGCTTGACGACCTGGTTTCAAAAAACCGTTCCCAGCTTGAATCCACCCTGTCAACCTTGCAGGAAGTCAGCCTGGATCTGAAAGACTTGGGCGCCAAGCTCAAAGACCCTCAAAACTCGCTAAATCGGTTGCTGACCTCGGACTCCCTATACCAGACTGTTCAAACCGTTTTGCAGAGCGTTAATGGATTAATCGAAGATGTGAAGGAAAATCCAGCCAAATACCTGGAACCCATTGATGTCCGGGTTGATATGTTCGGGGGGAAAAAGTAATTGAAAGCGATTATTCCCGCGGCCGGAATTGGAAAGCGCCTGCGGCCGCATACCCTGTTGGTACCGAAAGTTATGATTAATCTGGCTGGTAGGCCGATCATCGGACATATCATCGAAGCCATAAAGGCTGCCGGTGTTGATCAATTGGAAATTATTGTCGGCTATAAAAATGATCAGGTTGAGCGCTGGGTGGGAGATCATTACAAAGATCTGAACCCCCATTTCCCACTGCAACGCGAGCGAAAAGGTTTAGGACATGCCGTGTTGCAGGGCTTGGACGACTCGGATGAGCCAGCTCTCATCATTTTGGGTGATACGATTTTTGACATGGATTTTCAAAGCTTCTTAAAGTTGGAACAGACGACACTGGCGGTAGTCCCGGTGGAAGATCCACGGCGGTTTGGGGTAGCTGAAACGCGTGGTGAAAAAGTTGTTCGTCTGGTTGAAAAACCGGAGAATCCCCACTCAAATTTGGCTTTGGTGGGCTTGTATTACATAAAAAATCAGCGTATCCTGAAATACACGATTGAACGCTTGATCAAAGAGCATATCACTACTCAGGGCGAATACCAGCTTACGGATGCGCTACAGTTGATGTTGGCGGAGGGTGAAGATATTCGCGTGAAATCGATTAGCGGTTGGTACGATTGTGGGACCAAGGAATCCTTGCTGGCATCCCACCGTTTCCTGTTAGCTTCAATTCAAACCACCAATGATTTGAAGACGGTAGTACAACATTCACCGGTGTTTATACACCCCGACGCCCGGGTTAACAATAGTGTGATTGGCCCCAATGTCACCATTGCCCGTGAGGCAGTTGTTAAAAATTCCGTATTAAGTAATGCCATTGTGGGCCGGCAAGCCGTGGTTGAAAATGTAATTTTAAAGAATTCTCTCATCGGAGACAGTGCCGTGGTGCGGGAGTCTGTGCGCGTGGTCAACATTGGGGATTTTTCAGAACTTAAATTTAATTGATTTCACCAATATTTACGATATTATTGCCCTCGCCGATTAAAGCTAGCCAAGGAGATTTTTAAATGCCATACTTGTTCACTTCAGAGTCGGTAACCGAAGGACATCCGGATAAAATCGCCGATCAGATTTCCGATGGAATTTTAGATGAAATCTTACAGAAGGATCCCGACGGCCGGGTTGCCTGTGAAACCTTTGTCACCACCGGATTGGTGTTGGTCGGAGGCGAAATTACGACTTCGCGTTATGTGGATATACCCCGGGTTGTGCGCGGAATTATCAAACGCATTGGCTACACGGATGCATCCATGGGCTTTGACTATAAGACCTGTTCGGTCATTACTACCATTGACAAACAATCTGGTGATATTGCCCAGGGCGTGGATGAGTCAGGTGATCATGAGCAGGGGGCCGGTGATCAGGGTATGATGTTTGGCTATGCCGTGAACGAGACTCCTGAACTGATGCCCATGCCACTCCAGTTGGCACATCATATTACCAGGCGCCTGGCTGAAGTTCGCAAGAATGGAACTTTACCGTATCTGCGGCCCGATGGTAAAGCGCAGGTTACCGTGCAGTATAATTCCGGCACACATAAACCGGAGTCAGTCGCCACAATTGTTATATCGAATCAGCACGAAGAAGGGATTGATGTCCGGAATGAAATGGCTCCGGATATTATCGAACATGTGATCAAGCCGGTGATACCGGCTCAGCTTATCAATTACAATACAGTAAACATTTATATCAATCCCACGGGCCGCTTCGTCGTGGGAGGACCCATGGGTGACACCGGGCTCACGGGGCGCAAAATCATTGTGGATACCTATGGTGGCGCGGCTCCCCATGGTGGTGGTGCATTTTCCGGAAAAGACCCATCCAAAGTGGATCGGTCAGCCACGTACATGGCTCGCTATATCGCGAAAAACATTGTAGCGGCAGAGATTGCGCATCGTTGTACGGTTGAATTGGCCTATGCTATTGGCGTGGCTGAGCCGGTTTCGGTGTTCATCGATACCCACGAAGGAACACAATACGGGTCGGCGGTCCTGGAGAAAATGGTGCGGGAATTATTCCTACTGAAACCGCGGGCTATCATTGATTATTTTAAGCTGAAACGACCCATCTATAGTCAAACCGCTGCCTACGGCCACTTTGGCCGTAGTGAATTCCCGTGGGAACAGACCGACCGGATTGACGAGATTAAATCCTATCTGAAAGGAAAATAAATTATGTCTCAGGTGACCATAGTGCCTCCCCGGGCCAAAATCACAAAGACCACTCCCTATAAAGTAGCGGATATCAAGCTCGCTGATTTTGGACGCAAGGAAATCAGCATAGCCGAAGTTGAGATGCCGGGCCTCATGGCCTTACGCAAACGCTACGCAGTACAAAAACCCTTGCAAGGGGCCCGCATTTCCGGATGTATTCACATGACCATCCAAACCGCGGTTTTAGTGGAAACCCTGGTAGAGCTGGGCGCCGAAGTGCGTTGGTCAAGCTGTAATATTTTTTCGACCCAGGATCACGCTGCCGCGGCGCTTGCGGCGAAGGGTATTCCCGTGTTTGCCTGGAAAGGTGAAACGGAAGAAGAATACTGGTGGTGCGTCGATCAAACCCTGGCTTGGCCGGATGGGAAAAGTCCCAACTTGTTGTTAGATGATGGTGGTGATTTGACCTTGGTAGTACATCGGGATCACCCCGAATTTTGGGAAAGCATCAAGGGAGTCTCCGAGGAAACTACAACAGGCGTGCATCGACTATATCAGATGATGGAGAATGGGGAATTGAAATTCCCGGCCATCAATGTGAATGATTCGGTAACCAAAAGCAAATTTGATAATTTGTACGGCTGTCGTGAATCCCTGGCGGATGGCATCAAACGCGCCACGGATGTGATGATGGCCGGGAAAACCGTCGTCGTGGCTGGCTATGGCGATGTAGGTAAAGGTTGCGCACAGTCCATGGGCGGATTTGGGGCCCGGGTCCTGATTACGGAAATCGATCCGATTTGCGCCCTCCAGGCAGCCATGGAAGGCTACCAGGTTGTCACCATGGACGAAGCCTGTGCGGTGGGCGATATCTTTGTAACGGCCACGGGGAATTGTGATGTCATTACGGCCAGGCAGATGGCGCAAATGAAAGATCAGGCCATTGTGTGCAATATCGGTCACTTCGATTTGGAAATCGATGTGGCCGGTCTGGTAAATAATCCTAATATCCGGGAAGAAAACATCAAGCCGCAGGTAGATAAATTCATCTTTCAGGATGGACACTCGATCATTTTACTTTCGCGGGGCCGCCTGGTCAACCTGGGGAATGCCACGGGACATCCCAGCTTTGTTATGAGCAATTCTTTCACGAATCAGGTGTTGGCCCAGTTGGCCCTGTGGGAAAATGACGGCCGGTATGAATCGGGCAAAGTTTATGTGCTGCCCAAAGAGCTGGATGAAGAAGTAGCACGGTTGCATCTGGAAAAGCTGGATGTGCACTTGACCCAATTGACCGAAAAACAGGCCAGGTATTTGGGAATCAAACGCGAAGGTCCCTATAAACCGGATTACTATCGCTATTAATAAGCGTTACAGGTTTTAATAAAATGCCCGGTGTTGAACCGGGCGTTTTTTTGATGGATCACTTCAAAAATTGGTCAAATCCAGCCAATTTAAACAACTGAGTTGCAGGTTATTAGCCGTGAAGGTCATGCTTTAATGCGGCGAAATTATTATTATCTTTGTGACCAAGTTATTTCAATATGGGGCCGGCAGGTATCACGCGGGAGCGGAATTAAGTGTCAGCTATTTTAAAAAAGCCAAAAAAACACGGGGCGATCATTATATCGTTGCTGTTTTTGATTGCGGTGATGCAATGTGAATTCCGCCTGCCGGGGAAATTCCAGGCGCCATCCTGGAATCTGACCCTTACCATGCCGCTTCTCAATCAACGCTATGGTTTTGACGGATTGGTCGATACGGCCAATATGATCTATGTTTATGCCGATTCCGCCGATACTAATTCCGACGGGATCTATGATGTTCCGGTGGATAGTGCGGCTGGAACCTATCCGGGTGGGATTTACCTCGCCGTGGAAGGGTTGCTGGATTCATTGACGGTACCGGATAACATTTTCCGGGTACCCCGCCAATCTCCCCTCACCGTGGGTGTCGGTCCCGTTGCACTTGGTTCACAACTACCGGAAAGTATCCGGGTGGCGGTGGATAGTACCGTATACATGCTGGATATGATCGATCTGGGGTTTCAGGACCAAATCATCCAAATACCCAAGCAAACCTGTGCCAATCCGGATTCAATTTTACAGGATACCATTCGATTTCGTTTCGGAAATAATCCTGGCGATCTGAATGCCAACCAGGATGTACTCATCCCGGGCTACACCCGTATTGACACCGCCACATTTTATTTGCCGATAGACACCCAGGATTTCATCGAACAATGTTCCGATACATTTGCTGTCTACCAGCAGGATACGAGTTTCACTATTACCGATACAATTGATGTCCCCCGGACCGAATTGCCCCACGTTCGCCAAGCCGTGGGCATTTTACCGGATCCGGCTTTAATGAGTTCCGACAGCCCCATCGAAAGTTTTCAATCGGTAACCATCGGCTCCGGCAGTATTCGCTCAATCCTTTCCAATCAAATGCCCATTACGATCAATGATTACCAGTTGTTGGTGTACACAAAAAAAGCCAATGGCGATACCGTCACCCTGCATAATCAATTTTATAGTCAAATTACGCCCTATTTCTTGCCGGGCGAGGGATACGATAGTCTGGTAACGGATCTTACCGGGAAAACACTTTATGATAGCTTAATCGTTGAATTCCAAGGGTATATACCGGCAACCTCCGGTCAAGTCCTGAATTTTCTCCAAAGTATCAATCCGTATATTCATTATGGATTTTCCGTGAGCATTAACGCCTTTCAAACCGCGGATGTGGTTTTTCGGGATATTTCTCAACCAACGGTGCTTCCGTTCAACACCACCACGACCGCCGTTGATCCCGCAACCGGCGACAGCAGTACCTTTTCCGTGAGCCTTGTATCGGCCGAGATCAAGGATAGTATCGCTTCACCGGACACCAACCGGATCATCCTGAGTTTTACCAATAAACTGGCTACGGATATTCAGTTGAACCTGCATTTGAAGAATTTTTATGCCAATGCTGATACGACCGGCTATATCATCCATTCGATCAACATTCCGCAAAATACTTCCACGATCGATACGATGGTGCTCAATGGCTACATTCTCAGAAGTGCCAATGGTGTTGATCCGATCGATAGTTTACAGGTGGAGACCGAAGTGATTATGGGATCCGGAGGTGTCACCACGCTTGATTTGACTCAGGATTCGCTGTCATTGAGCGGCGAAGTAGCGGTCCGCTCGATTCAATTTCAGGATCTATCCGGTTACTTTGATTTGGGATTTACCCTCAGTAATCAATCGATTCCTATTAGCATGCCCGGATTCACCGGGATCAGTTTCGCGGATATTATCCTCACCCTGGATATTTATAATGAACTACAGGTTGAGCCTGGATTAGGCTTGATCGTTACCGGTATTAACGGTTCGGATACAGCCCACGTTAGATTGGACAAAGATTCGGTGACGGTTTCACCCGGATATGTGGGGTCCCCGACCCTCACCACACTGCGTGTTAACCGTAGTGCCGTAAGCAAGACAACCGACGGCGCCAGCACCGAAGTACAGCATTTTACAGGGGGTGATGCCATCACCGATTTATTCCGGATCGTGCCTACGGAAGTAACCGTTGGCGGCGCAGCCAAGATAGACCGAAATGGATTATCTACAATTTCACAAGGTGCGAAATTGTGGGGAACCTGGCGGGTGGAGGTGCCCTTCTATTTTGAAGTTGACTCGAACGGAGTTGAATTTTTACCGGGTCAATTCTCAAAAGTTGCACCCATTGACCTGGCGACGCGCGACAAATTGGTGGGCGCCGATTCGATTCCCGACCAATCAGATATGTTACAAAGTTCCCGCATGATCACGACCATCACCAACCAGTCCGGGTTAAATGGCGAATTGCAGCTAATCGTTTCCGATCTGAAATATTTCCCGTTTTACAACTCAATCCAGAATAAAGTCCTGGTGAGTGCGGATTTAAACGACGACGGCAACATCGACACGCTTGACTTGAATCTGGATACCCTGATCATTCATCCCAATGTGCCTTTATTCAAGGTGCAACTGGCAGGTGGCACGGTTGATTCCACCAATGGAATTGTAATCTCCGGGGGCGCCGGCCAAGTCACCTTCGCCAACTCAGCGGACTTCAATGTGCTGGATACCAATCCGGATTCAACCTATGGTAGCTTTATTCACCATCAATATGCTTATCTCGACACCTTCCGGTTGGCACGTGCCGAAAGCGATCAACCTTTCGTTAGTGTGGATGACGCCCTTCAGCGGC
>CAZIWX010000050.1:0-18068 GCA_964543125.1 uncultured Lentisphaeria bacterium
GGCGGTGGGAGTCGAAGCCATGTCGATTAAAAGTTTCAATTCTAATGTTTACAGTTATTTGGTGAGTGCAATTATCGCAATTGGCATCCTCACCGGATCCCCGCTTACAGCCCAGACCCTTGCGGGTTACACCTTTTGCCTCGACCCGGGACACGGACCGGGAAATACCAACACCGGACCAACCGGACTGCACGAGCATGTAATCAACCTGCGCGCCGCCCGGGCGCTCTCTGATTTATTGTATTCGGTGCAGGCCGACACGGTGATTTTAACCCGCGACGAAACCACCACAACCAACCCGACTTTGACTCAGCGTGAGCAAATCGCCAACTCTAATAATGTAGATTGGTTCCATTCGGTTCACCATAACGCCACGGGCTGGCCGGAAAATCCATCCATTCGCTATACCCTGGTGCTCTACTCGGAAAATTCGGATCACACCCCCCTTAATCCGGGCTCGGAAAACATGGCTCCGCTCATCTCCCAGAGAGTGTTTGAAGCTCTTCGGACCTCGGAATACCGCGTATTTGGAGATTATTCATTTTATGGAACACCAAACTATCTCGGTGTTTTAAACGATCTCACCATGCCCAGCGAGTTATCTGAAGCCACGTTTCACGATCATCCGGGGGAGGAGGCTAAACTTTATAATCCGGACTTCACCCGCCTGGAGGGGCGCGGCATCTTTTACGGCATGCTGGATTATTTTACAGGTATTCACTACACCGATGGCGTGATTTCAGGCATTATCACCGATAGCGACACTAATCTACCCCTCGATAGCGTCCGGGTGACACTCGCACCGGGCGATTCCATCCATTTCACCGATAACCACCACTCCGGTTTTTTCGCTTTTCGCCATTTGCCGCCCGGCCAGTATACAGTCTCAATTGAAAAGTCCGGATACATGAGTCTCACCGATTCGGTTCAGGTTCATGCCGGATTGTATGATTTTGCGGATTTCTCCACGGGCAGTACCGCCCGGCCAACCGTGATTTCCGCGACTCCGGAAGACAGCACGACCGGTCAGGGAATTTGGGATGATCTGACCCTGACCTTCTCCCGGCCCATGAATCGCCAAAGCGTAAGCTCAGCATTATATTTATACAATTCCACTGATAGCCTGACCTGGCTCTCCACCTGGTCAGATGGAGATCGCCGGCTGGAGATCAATCCATTAGGAGCGCTCCTGCCGGTAACCTGGTATCAGCTCGAAATTGATACCACGGCGCTGGATCAATTCGGTCATCATCTCGTGGGTTCGGCCGGCGCCACTTATTTCGCACTGAATTTTCGAACACACTCAACCGACAGCCTGATGATTCCAATTGCAATCTATCCCAATGAACAAGAACGGCAAGTGATGCCGGCTCAAACCGTAGCGGTCCATTTTTCCCACCCCCTTGCAGCCGGGGTTGATTACACCAATAAGCTTATTATTCTCAGCGACAACTTTAGGCGCATCTATGGCCGGGTTGATACGGATACTACGAATGGCTTGGCCGACGGATTGACCCTGATCCCGGATGTGCTTTTTGAACCCGGCCGAAGCTACACCGCAACTCTGCTGAACAGTATCGCGGACACAGCCGGTCTCACCCTGGAAGATCATTTTTCCTGGACTTTTTGGGTTTCTGGCCGGCACTACGAGGTTTCCGTGCTGGATTCGGGCTCAACCCCTGATAATTGGGATGTTGATTACCTGGATAACGCCACCGCGTGGGCTGAATCAGTTACCCGGCCCGCGATACACGACAGTACAGCTTATCGTTTGGCGATTTCGCGTTTGACCGGTTCCACGGCAAGTGAGGCGGGACTGCGCTGGGCCGGCGCCCCTCTGGATCTGGAACCGGGACAGAGTCTTGGATTTTATGCCTGCGGCGCTCCGGTGTTTATTTACGCCGCCGATGGTTCGCATCTCAACGCCTGGCCGGCTTCTCGGGGTTGGCATTTTTATAGTTTTACAGCTCAGAACTCAGCTACGGTTAGTGGAATCGGATTCCAATTGCCTGAAAATGTTGAGCAAGCGGATGCATATCTTGACCAAATCATCCTTGTGACCGATATAACGGAAATCAGACCGGATAAGGCCCTCACTGCACGAAATTTCCGCCTTACGGCTTACCCTAATCCATTTAATTCAACAACCATAATACCCTTGCCCCTACAGGAGCGAACGACTAAGTTGACTCTGTATAATTTATTGGGTGAGCAAATTATTCAGATGCAAATTCCCGCGGGTCAACCAACTTTAAAATTAGATTTTAACCGGGTGGCTCCTACCGCCCCGAGTGGTGTATACCTGTTAAAAGTGAGCAATAGCAGCCGAGGGTATACGACCAAACTCCTATATTTAAAATAATGAAAGTACGAGGTTCAAATGTTTACTAACCAGCTGAACTCGAAATTACTGCTGTTATTGATCTCCGGGTTGATCTCCATGCTTTTTGCGGCTGAGCCGCGACTTCTTACAACTTCCGATCAAGCATTAATCTGCCCGACCTGGTCCCCTGCCGGTGATTATATCGCGGCCAGCGGCAGCGGTTACCGCGGGGTTTGGCTTATCCGGGTTGCCGATGGAAAATTAATCCAGCTAAGCGATGCGAATGCGGCCGGGTTTGGAATGGCCTGGAGTCACACCGGCCGGTATCTCGCCACCACGGAAAACAAAGCCGGACAGGCGCCGAATCGCACGGCGCTGCGGGTTTATGATATGCGCACCTTGACCGGATCAAATTATTCGGATTATTCCAAACGGCTTACGGGAACCGTGAGCTGGACCCCGGACGATCAGGGAATATTTTTAGTAGGACATTTTCCACTGCATGATGCTTACTTCAAATTTGCCTCGCAGGCATCCGGTCACGGGTATAATCTATTTTCAATCATTCATGATCAGGTTGTTGAATATAACAGTGAATCTGAAGAGATGATCACCATCCTCGCCGGCCAACGCGTTCTAAACCTTCAAATCGCCCCCGACGGTAAAACCTTTGTTTGCGAAAAGACCGGCGGCGGGTTGATCATCGGAAACAAAGACGGTATCCTGGCGCAAACGGATCAAGGTGAACGCCCGCGCTGGAGTGTGGACGGCCAGTACCTTGTATTTCAAATAACCAAAGACAATGGCCACGAAATCTTGGCCTCCGATATCTGGCGAATTAAGGCTGATGGAACCGGGCTTACCCAACTTACGGATACACCGGATGCCATGGAGTTTAATCCCTCACTCGCACCGGATAACAAGAAAGTCGTTTTTGAAAACCTCGTCTCCCGTCACATCTATGAACTTGATCTGGGTAAGTAATAATTTTTACCCTTGACCGATAAAAAAAAGCCTCCGGTTGATGGAGGCTTTTTCATTTTTGAAAGGGTGTGGTTTTAGAATTCGAACCGCTCCAGATCAGCAATTCCCGAATCAATCAAAGTCGAGTCCATTTGCAGCCAGATCAGAATATTTTTCTCCCGATAGAAAATATGCGATTTGCCCATACCGGTTGTCCGGAATCGAGCCTGTCGATCCATGTGGTCGAATTTGAGTGGTGTAAACACAGCCGTACCGTTGGCCAACTTCATCGACATACTCATATTGTCACTTTTGGCACCGGCTTCACCCGGATAAATACTCAAATAAAGAATATCTTTATCCGCTTCCGGTCCATAATACCCAATCTCGTAAGTTTCCGTACCGAGTGATTTGCCATGCATTTGGTTAATCACCCGGGCAGCTTCCGGACCTGTTTGAACCTTTGTGAGTATCAGGCCCGCCAAAGATTTAGGCAACCGGGTCGCTGGTGTGTTTCCACATTGAGCTAGGAAAACAGTCAGGCCAACCAAAATCACGACGCTTCCCCAACTTTTTCCTGCTTTTGGTCTGTTCATTGGTATCCTTTCAACAATTGTTATGAATTATTTCCACCTTAACCTTACAGCCTCTTTTAAAAGCAAAATTTCAGCCAGAAAATTTTAACGCAGAAGTAATATCTTGCGCGTTTGCTGAAACCCGTTCGCCTGCATCCGCACAAGGTATAATCCGGATGCAGCCGGTTGCCCGCTTGCCAGCGTGCCAGCCCAAGTCATCTCGTAATAACCCGGTTGGAGAATTTGCTCATGGATGATGGCCACCTCGCGTCCCAATAAATCGTAAACAGTGAGACGCAGATTACCCGTCTTGGGTATGCCGATTCTAAAGTTGGTGCTGGGATTGAACGGATTGGGATAGGCCGGACTTAAGCTGAATTCCCGCGGCCGCATCGGATCAGTGCCAGTTCCCACATAGTGTTCTACCCGCAATGTAAAAGTTGAATCAGAAACATGCTCTTCGGTTTCTGAAATTGCCATCACCCACCACGCCAAACCGTTTGAATCCGGCTGCAGAGTCAGGAGAGTATCCAATGACAGCGTTTTCAGGGTATCCGGGCCGGTGAACCAAATCAATGTGTCCTGTTGGCCGGCGGCTATTAATTGATACCCAACCGTCGTAGCCGGATCAGGATCGGTAGTAGAATGCCACTCGAAGGTAACTTCAGACAGCGTATCCAGCAGGGTGGAATCGGGTGCAGGCTCCATAAGCGCGAAATCGTGCATGGGAAACAGACTGCGAGGTGGCAAAATGACCAGAAAAGTGTCCGGACTGACCATGGTATCCTGCTGTGAATAGCTGCGGACAAACCAGTTTACCCATACCGGTTCGGTCATGATCCAGCCCTGGGTAGCCAAATCAATATCGACTTGGGGGCCGGGCAATCGATTCACTACCTGCCAGGAACTATCAATGCCATAGAAAAGATCATAGCGGACATCGGCTCCCGGATCGGGATCTGACGCCGGCGTCCATTGAAAATGGATGATATTGGGAAGCCAGATTGCACTATCCGCCGGTTCTTCCAGCATCACCGCGTTCACGGGAGTTTCATTGATCCCCGAAACCAGTATCAGATCATCGAGAAACCAGCCCGGCCGGTTAGTATTGGCGTCTGACGAAAATTGGAACCGAAAGCGGATGCTGTCATTCACAAATTCGGATAAATCGCAAATCGCACGGCGCCAGGTGTTGGATGTCCCGGAAAATACGGGATCATTATGCAGGGGACTGCTGGTGGAATACATGTAATCCGGGTACCCGCCCAGGGGAGTCAACAGCGTCCAGGTATCGCCTTGGTCCGTTGATATTTCAATGTTCCCGCCATCATACGCCCGGGTTGAGTAGCTGGAAGAAGCCTCCATGTCATACCAGTGGTAAAAAACCAGATACTGAAATCCGAACCCATTCAGATCATAATCCGGGGTGGTCAGGGTACAGTAGCTCAAACCGGTATAATTCCCTAACAAATTAGTTCCCCAGACATGGACTCCCGAGTAAGCTGCCGCGGGGCCGGTTTGTGGTGAACCCCATTGCCAGCGGGTCGTGCCGAATCCGATATCCGGCGTAAAGCCGGCCGCGTTAAACTCCAGGTCCGTGTTCAGCAAGTCGCGTGCTCCTGGCACTGGTTCGCAATGGAAATAGCCCGAATCGGGATAGGAATAGGGTGGATTCACACCGGCTATTTCCTTCAGCCAAACCTTGTAATACAAAGTGTCTGAATTGGCGGCGATTGCCGCGGGAACACTCAATTCACCGATCCACCGGGTCCAGGAGTATGGATTCAGATCGGAGCGGCCCAGCCAATTGCCCGCCCCGTCAAACGTCTCCACCCAGACCGAATCGAAATCTATGACCGAGGTGTTCTCGAGCATGATCCGCGGTGGCCAGTTCTCCAAAGGAAAATCACCTAAGGGACGGTGATGAATTTGGGGCGTCTCCAAATCGGGAATATAATTCAGGATAGAATCCGAAATCACACTTTCATTGCCAAAATAGTCCACCGCGGCGATGCGGAAATTGAGCGGTGTGAATTGCGGCAGGTCTTCAACTACGGTCTCGCCGGTGCGCATATCGGAAAGATGCGGATCATCAGCCATTTCCCAGACCGGTGAATTCTCAGTGACCGGATTCGTATCCCAATAAATACGATAGGTTTTGAAATTCGTATCAGACACCGGATCCCAGGCAACATCCATAAATATGTCGCTGATGAAAATGGCGTGAAAATTCTGAATTTGTTCCGGCGCGGTTGTGTCGGCAACGGTTTGAAAATTCGTCAGATACGCATCCATAGCCTGGATAAAAGGTTCATAATATTCGAGTAACTTTGAGAAATTACGCCAGCCGCGGGGCATTATCGAACGATTGTACAGTGAATCCAGACTCATGAACAGGTTGTCAAATAGCTGCGGTTTTTCATCCAGCTCGACCTGGACCCAGGGTTCGTACACACTCCAGCCCGGGATAAATTGCCGCAAATAATTCATCTGAGTACCGGTACTGGGACCCAATAATTCTGATGTATGGGTGATGGGGTAGGCGTCACCCGACCAACTATAGTAATTAAATATACCGTCGTAGTGGACTTGGTAATAATCCGTCACCGGTACGGCTAGGTGGAGGCCAAATTCCCCGGCATAAATCGGGTTTTCCACGGTAAAATTCACGACATCGAGATGGTCATCGGTTACATCACGAATTGGCTTATTGACATACCCGGCATCCCACCCGCCTGACAGAACGATGGACTTATACCCGGCGTGGGCGCTGTTGTTATCAAAACTATGGGTATGCAATACCAAGGGTGCGTGGGGTTGCGAATTGAGCAGCGAATCACACAACACTTCGTGGAAGGTCTCAAATAAAGAATTAGCGTTGCGGGCCGGATCCGAGTAAGAGGAATTATTAACATAATCCCCTACTTCATTCCATTTTACCTCGCGCCCGGCTCCGGCAATCATAAATGCCCGGGCGTCCAACTGCTGAAACAGGGACATTCCCACATAGGGAGCGATAAAATCATCAGTGGGATGGGGCACTTCCACCAAAACAAAATTTCGTTCAGCCGCGGGATTAAAAATGTACAGCCCCCAGCCGTTGCTGAAACTACCCACCACATCGTCCTGGGGATCAGGCGTGTTATTGGTATCAACAAAACTGCTGTCCAACCGCTCACGCAGCATCCAGTAGGTGCGGGCATAAACTGTGTCAGTGAATAAGACAAATTCATAGTGAAAAGCAGCCGCGGAATCGATCACCATCTGAGCCACGGTCTGGGTATCACCCCGCATCAGGCGGCTGAAGATTTCATGCCAATAACTTAAAGTCGAGCCGTTGTCCGGCAAAATTCGGTAATCCCCGAATCCATTGGTTTGATAATCCAGCCATTCGGGCCCGTAATCGTTAAATCCCGGCCGGGCAATACCTTCGGAGATATGACTCACATAATTGTCGTAAGCGGTAGTTGTGGAATTGCCACCCAGGAATTCCATCAGATTCCCGGTTTCATGCAAAATCTGAGCGTGACCGGTCCGGGCAAATCCCAGTATCAGCATGGCTATCACGCAAATTCGGTAGAAATATTTTCCGGCAGTCGAAATCGTCAGCATGACCAACCTTTGAGGGGTAGTTTACGTAGGCGCGCCTATTTTTGCACCTGCTAAAGGGTTACATTTTTATTGAAGTAAATTGACTGAATCTTAATCGGTGGTGGGCCGGCCATGGTAAATTTCGTTGGTCAAACAGTGGACGGAGCCGCCGGCATATCGAAAATAGGTCAAGGGTGTGATGTAACGCTTAATTCCCAGTTCCTTCAGGTGCATTTCGACTCCCGGTGTGTGGAATTTCGAGCTATTCACCATGACCCCCGGTCCTGTTAGAGCATTCACGGCATAACACCCTAATTCCCGGCCCTCTCCACTGGAATCAAACAGGTCGATGTCGATGATGGGTACACCCAGGTTTTCCAGCGCTCGAATACTGCGGGAGTGTAAGGCGCGCCGGGCGGTGATAATTGCCAGGAGTCGATTGCTTGCACCCACTACTGGTGTAAAAACCGTGTCCAGGTGATATCCTTCCGATTCGATGAGAATAAACTCATCCGGATGGATTAAATTCCGTACATAATCATGCCCGGCTTCATTGGAGCGGGACAAACCGCCGAAATAGAACCGGCCGTCTTTGGTTTCAAAATAACTGATATCCCCGCCTTCCAACCGCGCTTCTTCCGGCAAAGTAATGATAGTTTTATTGAACTTTTGCTCAATCAGCCGGGCGTGATAATCACCCTCATGCTCCCGATCATGTACGCTGAACCGGGCTTTGATCCAAATATTCTTGTACATTAATCCGGCATCCCGTATAAATACAGCATCATGATACAAACTGTGGGGTTGATTGAGCTCGTCCGGAAACGGCACGATGTGAAGGTGGAATCCGGCCAAGAGCAGGGTATCGATAAAATTCAACCAGTTTTTCCGGAGAATTTCCTGATCGGGGATAATCCCCGCCCGGTTGGCATGAAAAGTGGCATAGTTCAGACTACTCTCGGACTCGCCCCAATGGACCGGGTAACCGTTATACCAAACGCCCTTCACCACGTCCGTGACGGGTGGTAAACCAACGATTATGATCTCGTTATAAAGATCGTCGATTCCCACTGGAATCCCTTTCAAGCGGCTGGATTTAATTCAGAATTATTTATTTTTCCGCCTGGGAATATAAATATCCGTGACGGTTCCGGAAAAAACTTCGGCGGCATTCATGATAGTTTCCGATAGCGTTGGATGGGGATGAATGGTCAAACCGATGTCTTCGGCATCCGCGCCCATTTCAATTGCCAGCACACCTTCGGAAACCAGGTCACCGGCGCCGGGTCCCACAATCCCGATACCCAAAACCTGCTGCGTTTCAGGATCGAACAGGAGCTTGGTAAATCCTTCGTCGCGCCCCAATGTCAGCGACCGGCCGCTGGCCGCCCAGGGGAATTGACTTTTTTCATAAGCAATGCCTTTGGTTGCGGCTTCACTTTCGGTCAAACCCGCCCAGGCAATCTCGGGATTCGTAAAAATCACTGCCGGGATCGCGCGCGCGTCAAATTTTGATTTCAAACCGGCGATGACTTCCGCCGCCACCTTGGCCTCGTAGGTGGCTTTGTGCGCCAACATGGGATCACCAGCCACATCTCCGATGGCGAAAATATTTTTATCGGCGGTACGCTGATACTCGTCCACCTCCACAAAACCGCGTTGATTAATGCTGACTTTGGTGGTTTCCAGTCCCAGATTCTCGGAATTTGGCCGCCGCCCAACCGCAACCAGCACTTTATCGAAAAGCTGTGGATCGACTTTTTTCTCACCCTCGAAGTGAACCTGCAAACCGTTTTTCCGGGGTTCGATCCGGGAGACTTTGGTCTTGAGCCAAATATTCTCGAAGCGCGGTTTAAGGCGTTTAGCCAAAGGCCTGACCAGGTCTTTATCCGCGCCGGGCAGCAGGTTATCCATAAATTCCACTACCGAAACCCGGCTACCCAGCGCTTGGTACACCGACCCCATTTCAAGACCGATGTAACCGGCGCCGACAACGAGCAATCGTTGTGGAATATTTTCCAGTTCCAATGCTCCGGTAGAATTGATCACTCGGGGATCATCTGTTGGGAATCCTGAAATTACCGCTGGCCGTGACCCACTGGCCAGGATGGCAGCATCAAATTCGATCATGATTTTTTCACTCTCGGTATTCACTTCCAATTTCGAGGAGCTTTGGAATTTACCGGCGCCGGTAATGACTTCGACTTTGCGAGCCTTGGCAATCTGACCAATTCCCCGGGTCAGGCGGGAGATGACATCATTTTTCCAGCCCCGGATTTTATCAATATTCAGTCGGGGTTTTCCAAAACTGACCCCAAAGTCGGCCGCCGCCTCCGTTTCATCCAAAAGTTTCGCTAAATGGAGCAACGCTTTGGAAGGGATGCAGCCGCGATTCAGACAGACGCCGCCCAAGGTTGGACTTTTGTCCACCAGAACGACCTGCTTGCCCAGATCGGCAGCTCTAAACGCCGCGGCATAGCCGCCCGGTCCGGCGCCTAAAATTACAACTTCGGTTTTTAACGCTTTACTCATTTTATTTCCTCTGCCATGCTATTTATTAATATCCATAATGTACTCGTGCTGATCTCTACAGGATGAGCCGGCGAATGTCCGTTAATTTTTCACTGATGAATCTGGTAAAGCGCGCCCCCGCGGCGCCATCGATCACCCGGTGATCGTATGATAAGGAGAAGGGTAAGATCAGGCGTGGAATAAACGCATTATTCATAAAAACCGGTTTAGTTGTCGAGCGGCTGACCCCCAAAATGGCGACTTCCGGTGATTTCACAATGGGTGTAAATCCGGTTCCACTAATCCCGCCCAGACTGGAAATGGTGAATGAACCACCCTGCAGTTCAGCGGGAGTGATCTTTTTATCCCGGGTTCGGGCACTTACATCCGCCAGTTCAAGCGCCAGGGTCACAATACTTTTTTTATCCACATCCCGGATCACGGGCACCATCAGTCCCAGGGACGTGTCCACCGCCACTCCCAGGTGAAAATATTTTTTCAAAATAAGCTGCTCACCGGAGGGGTCCAGGGAGGCGTTGAAATCCGGGTATGCTTTCAGGGCGGCGACCACGGCTTTCATGATGAATGGCAGTAACGTCAATTTGGCGCCTTTTACCTCTACGGCGCCTTTCTGCTCTTGACGAAAGGCTTCCAATTCAGTGATATCGGATTCATCAAACTGGGTCACATGGGGAATGTGCCGCCAGGCGGCTTGCATTTTTTCCCCGGTCAATCGGCGCACTTTGTTTAATTGTGAGGTCTCGATCGCTCCCCACTGCGAAAAATCGATCGGCTCAGCCGGCGCACCCCTAAAACCAGTATCCGGCTGCGCGAGAGAGAGGGTGCTCTTGATGTAGTACTCCACATCTTTCTTTAGGATACGGTTCTTCGGACCGGAACTTTGAACGCGGCTCAGATCCGCGCCCAATTCCCGGGCAAATCTCCGAACTGCCGGGCTCGCCAGGGGCGAAACGCCGCCCGGTTTCGCAGGAGTAACCGGAGCGGTTTGCACCGGCACCGGGCTCGAGATGGCGTTGGATGGGGCCGGTTTCGATTCCGTGCCCACGGGTGCACCCCGCTGGGACTCTTCAGCCTTTGCGACTTCCGGTTGTTTCTCTTTTTTCGGCTCCGGTACAAGTGCGGCCGCGGATACTTCAACCGTTGCAAGAACATGACCCGGCGTCACCGAATCACTGACTTTCACTCGAATTTCCCGTACCGCGCCATCAAAGGGTGACGGAATTTCCATGGATGCTTTATCGGTCTCCACCACGAGAATGGCATCGTCCTTTTTCACGCTATCACCCGGTTTTACCCGAACTTCACTCACCTCAACGCTGTTGATTCCTTCACCCAATTCAGGTAGCGTTATTTTCCTGATCACGAATTTTCCTCCCACCTGCTCTGCTTTCGCTGAATTGGCAGGCGTCTGAATTTCAATTTACCGAAGTGCCGGATTTAACGCGTCCGGGTCGATTCCATATTTCTTAATTGCCGCGGCCACGGTTTTCATGGGAATCGTCTTTTCCAGACCCAGTTCATAAAGTGCTGCTAGAGTAATGGAAAAACGGTCCACTTCAAAAAACTTCCGCAAACTGGCGCGAGTGTCGCTGCGCCCGAAACCGTCAGTACCAAGGACGGTGTAGGAGCGGGGCATCCAGGGCGAAATCTGGTCGGCAAACAACTTGACGTAATCGGATACGGCAATGATCGGTCCCTGGCGTCCCTCCAGTGCGGTCGTCACATAAGCTTTTTTCTGCTTCCCGGTCGGATGGAGCCGGTTCCAGCGCTTTTTATCACACGCCTCCCGGCGTAATTCTGTAAAACTGGTAACACTCCAGATATCCGCATTCACACCCCAATCGGCCAGCAGCAATCGGGCGGCCGCATCCACTTCCCGGTTAAGAGCACCACTACCCAATAATTGTACGGTCGGTTTCCCGGGTTCCGGTCCCTCAACCCGCGAGTACATACCTTTGAGGATGTTTTCGGCGACACCTTTGGGCATTTCGGGATGGCTGTAATTCTCATTTTCAAGCGTTAAGTAGTAAAAAACATTCTCGTCCTTGCTATACATCCGTTGCAGTCCATCTTGAATGATGACTGCTATTTCATAGGCATAACCGGGATCGTAGGATTTCAGATTCGGAATGGTGGAAGCCATCAACAAGCTGTGGCCATCCTGATGCTGAAGACCCTCGCCAGCCAGGGTTGTCCGGCCGGATGTCGCACCCAATAAAAAGCCTTTCACGCGCATATCACCGGCCGCCCAAAACAGATCGCCCACCCTTTGAAAGCCGAACATGGAATAAAAAATATAGAATGGAATCATGGATTTACCGTGGGTGCTATAGGACATTCCGGCTGCCAGAAACGAAGAAGTTGCACCAGCTTCCGTAATTCCTTCCTCCAGGATTTGACCTTTCACATCTTCCCGATAGTAGAGGAATTGATCCGAATCCACGGGATCGTAAAGTTGACCCACGTGGGAGTAGATTCCCAACTGGCGGAATAACGGGTCCATGCCAAAGGTCCGGGCTTCATCCGGGATAATGGGAATGATTCGGTCGGCAATATTCTTATCCTTCAAGAGCAGTGTGAGTAGCCGAACGAAAGCCATGGTAGTGGAAACTTCACGGTCACCGGTTCCATCAATCAGGGATTGAAAACGATTCAGGCTTGGTATCTTCAGCTTTTCCGCAGGCCTTGAACGGCTTGGCAGATTACCACCCAATTTTTCCCGCTGTTTGCGGAGATACTGAATTTCCTCACTACTTTCCAAAGGCTTGTAAAAAGGCGCCTCGGCAACTTCAGTATCCGAGATGGGAATCGCAAACCGATCGCGGAAATGGCGTAATTCTTCATCATTCAACTTCTTTTGCTGGTGGGTGATGTTCCGGCCCTCACCGGCTTCACCTAAACCATAGCCCTTGATAGTACTGGCCAGTATGACCGTGGGTTGACCTTTATGTTCAACGGCTTCGGCATAGGCGGCATAGACTTTGGCCGGATCGTGACCACCCCGTTTCAATTTGTACAGTTCATTATCGGTCATGTGAGCGACCATAGCTTTTAACTCTGGATATTTTCCAAAAAAATGCTCTCGAATGTAAGCGCCACCCTCCACCACATATTTGAGTGAGTCACCGTCAACGATTTCTTCCATACGCTTCGCCAGCAGTCCTTGTTCGTCTTTCTCCAGCAATTCATCCCACTCAGAGCCCCAAACGACTTTGATCACATTCCAGCCCGCCCCGCGAAATGCTCCCTCCAGTTCCTGAATGATCTTTGAATTACCACGTACCGGACCGTCAAGGCGCTGCATATTACAATTAATAACAAAGATCAGGTTATCCAATTGCTCACGCGCAGCCAGCGTTATAGCACCCAACGATTCAGGTTCATCCATTTCACCATCACCCAGAAAAGCCCAGGTTTTCCGCCCCTGATCTTCCATCATCCCGCGATCATACATGTATTTCATGAATCGCGCCTGGTAGATAGCCTGGATCGGTCCCAACCCCATGGACACCGTGGCAAATTGCCAAAATTCAGGCATGAGCCAGGGGTGTGGATAAGACGCTAATCCGCCGCCTTTAGCCAGTTCCTGACGGAAATTGTGGAGCAGGTTCTCGCTCAGACGTCCCTCTAAAAACGCCCGGGCGTAAATCCCGGGCGAAGCATGTCCCTGGAAAAAGACCAAGTCCCCCTTAAAATCTTCCGTGCGCCCTCGGAAAAAGTGGTTGAATGCAACCTCATACAATGTCGCCGCGGACGCATACGTTGAAATATGGCCACCCAACCCGGGATTATTACGATTGGCCTGAACCACCATGGCCATGGCGTTCCAACGGATCAGGGACTTAATTCGGCGTTCGATATCCCGGTTGCCGGGGAACGCTTTCTGCTGTTTTAGCGGAATGGTGTTCACATAATCCGTATTGGGACTATAGGGCATTCGCAACCCATGGCGGCACCCATATTCATGCAGTTTTTCCAGTAAAAAATGGGTCCGCTCGAGACCGCTGTTCGCGATCACGGCATCCAGTGATTCGATCCACTCTTGGGTTTCTTCCGGGTCCATATCCTTCATTTTATGAAAATCGTAATACATCTATCGCTTACCTCGTCTAAATGAAATCACGCTCAAATTTGTGAATATCAGGAGCTGCGGAAAATTTATTACCTTTGGCAACCGGTTGCCGAAATGTTTTTGTGAAAGCGGTTGTGTTGTTTTGATCTCACTGTGTTTTATAATGTTACACCCGATTCCCGACGTTGCCTCCGTTTCCTCATTTCATCCAACATTCGCTCGGTTGCGCAAGCTTCCGTCTATTATAACATGAAAACCATTCTCAAGCAGAAAAACTTTCCATCCCAATACAGTCTGATCCATGCGTTGTATGAACGTTGCCGTTAGCATAACACTTGCCGTTTGCCTTTCCCGAGTTTAAATGAAATAATTTAATATTTTAGATCTAACATATTATATTTCCAAAGGTTATGCCCCAATGAAAAAAGCTTAACACGACCCCGGTGATTGCCAAAATCAATTCATTTATGACCTTTTTCTGTTCGGTTGGTATTACTGCCTCGATTTTTCGTTTTATAGCTTACGGTAACCGCGCTTGGCATGCGTGCTGCCTTTTGCTTACAAAATTTGCTAGCCCTGGTCCAATCCCGAACGGTACCGGCTATGACACTACTTTGCTCGTCTCAAACCGGCGGTAAAATTTTGCCGACCCTTTTTAAAATAATATATCGATGTATTTAAAATAATAGTTTGAATATATCGATGTCTGTCGATATATTAGCCCGTTATGAAAAACGATTTGCTCAAATCAAACGCCAATTAATAAGGAGGTTATATGGATACGACTAAATTGCTGGAAGGTCTAACCAGCGAAGAGCGGTTGGAGCTGCTCCAACGCTTGCTCCGCGAAGAAATGGCCACTCGTGAGGAACAAACGGAAGAACCTTACGAGAATCAACGGCAGCATCACCACCGGCATGGACCTGGCCGGGGGCGGCGTCAGGCCTCCTGTTGCACATGTTGCGGAGACTGAAACCTTGACCTTCGAACTCCGTTTCAACCAGATTGCTGTATGCCGCGCGAACTTCTGAACCGGTTGCTGGAACAAAGTTTCGATAGCCTCTCCAAAGAAGAGAAGCTTAACTTCATCGAGCGCTTGTTCCGGAAATTACCTGCCCCGGCACAACAGGAGTTTCTGTTGGAACTGAGTCGCCACATCTGGAGCAATGAGCCCCGTCCCCGCGGTTTCCAGCCGGGGGGACGGTCGTCGGAACCGGACGGGCCATTCTACCGCCGAGGATCTGTTCCCATGGCCTTTTGTTTGGATTATATGCGGAGCTACGAAACCGCGGCCCCTACAGATGCACCTTCTCCCGCCAGACTATTTGCCGCTCTGGCTGACGGAAATCGCCTTAAAATTGTCAAACTCCTGGCAACCGGGGAAAAATCAGTGGATGAGATACTCAAGACTATTGGTCTTTCACAATCCACCGTTTCCCACCATCTGCGCATCCTAAAAGAGGCCGGGCTGGTGGAAATGGAAAAAAGGGGGCGTAACTCCGTTTACGCGCTTACGCAGCCCTTGGATCCGGATCCTCCCCCGGCTTCCGAAAGCGATCCACTCCAAACCTGAATGAATCCCCAGCCCACTTCAGGACAACCACCGGTTAGGTTTACAGATTCTCTTCAAAGCCATATTTTACTAGTTTTAGCGCACCATCCATAACAATACCGGCCCCGGGAGCATAATATTTATATTCTTTAACGCCCGGTTCCAGCGGTGTTGTTTCTTCCGTTTTTACACAGTGATCAAACTTTCCGGCCGGAACTTCCAGGGTCTCAGTCAAGCTTACAATTTCCGCCCTGTCCAGGGCAACGCCTTTTGCTTTTTCCTGATAATATCTTGCTCCGGCAAGTGGAGATTCCGGCAGCATAAGACCGAACCGCGCCCCATCCGTACCCGAACGCCAGCTTCCTTCGTGGTTAATGACGCGGCCCTGCTTATAAATATCCACATCTTCTCCGAAGTAAAACACAACGTTAGTTTTTTTATCAATAGCGAAAAAGTTTCTTGATACTTCCACAAGTTGACCATCGTGCGTTTCTCTTTCCTCAACCACTCGGGTCATAACACCATCAATACGTTGTATTTTATTCAAAACCTTAATTATAAGCTTTACATTTCCCCCGTTTTCTTTACCCTGAAGCGTTAAGGTGTAGCCAGGTTCTAAAATGAAACCGGAATTCCTGCCGGTATCCGTAAAATCTTCCTTATTAACATTGAAAACCGACGTCCAAGCTTTTCCCCTTCCAGAATTACACACTTTGGTAATATTCATGAATTGACTGCATCCCGTGGTAAATATAATCGTTATACCCAGTAATAATGAGGCCCTTTTTTTCATTGGTTAATCCCTTTCATTTTATCCCCAGCTTTTCCAACCCCTTTTTTATCATGTCCATCCAAAACCTGAATGTTGCCAGTTCCATGATCGCCGGTCCTATTTCAAATTGCAGCCCGCCCGCAATGATATTCGCTCTGAACCCGGAATCCCGTTCATAATGATTTAATTTGACATCGATCCTTTTCAGCCCAATATCCCAAAGATGAATCCGGGTGAAAATATCGGTGTATGTAACTCCAAAACCGTATTGATTCGCCTGAAACCCCGATAAATCATAGTCTGAGGTATAATATGCTTCCGTGGACAGGTGTTGCTCATAGGGCGCAAAATATTCAGCAGCCGTTTGTTGATAGTATCGATAGGATGGATAGAATGTATATTTATCCATAAATTTTACCGGGATTTCGATTTTGGCGGTATGAGAACGAATGCCCCAGCTATCCACATAGTAACGATAATAGGTTCTTACAACCAGGGTCTCATTCAGATAATAATTGAGCCGGTCGCCCAGCGCCATTTTGAACCTGGTTGCAGGAAGACGCTCAATATCATCCGCCAACTGGAAATTATCGATATATGAATCGGCTACATCACGAAAATACACTCGCTGGAAGGGTGTTGACAACAGCCCTCGCTGCTGAACTAAATCCAGTGCTAAAGATCCCTGTAACCTTTTCGATAAAATTTGTGAAAAAACGAATCCCAGAGAATAAGTGTTTCTTTTGTCGGTGTTAAACTCAGTAAATGTAGGGGCATAATTCGAATTTCCCGTAATGCTGTGTAGCCTGAACAATTCATCATTTATCCCGGTTCCTCCCGGAGTAAAAGGTTTCAATTCGGTCGGGTAGATGGCATACCAGGTGTCCAGATAGATATTTGCATTAACGCTGATTTCGGTATTCTTCCGGTTAAACAGTCTGGTATAGCCACCGCCAATTCCCAGCGAAGAATAATCATACTCATTCGAGGCGGAGAGTTTTGTTGACCAGATCGTATTGCGATCATCAGAGCTGTGGCTATAGCTTCCCGTTACATTGGTCCAGACATCGCTGGATGAAGCGCCGGAAGAGGCCTGAAAAGGATCCGCCCGGCCATTGTCAAACGGATTGATGTTACTCGAAGAAGCAGATGTATAGGCGGATATACCGGCATCAATTTTCAGAACATCATCTTCATTTAAGGGAATGGATACCACAATCGTGGGGTTGGTATCGGTTAAGTGTTCCGACCCCAGCCCTCCGCTAACAGCAGCATGATCACCAGCCTGGGTATAATAACTGGATAATAAATCAATTTCTACATTGTCTAAAACGCGTTTTTTATAACCGGAACCCGGTCCGGTATTATTTTCTTGAGCAAATCCAGCCGCTCCGGAAAATAACACGAGTATTATCAACAATTTGTGCATCATAATATCAGTTGCAACCGCAACCACCACCGGTTTTGTCGCCATTAGCACCGGCTGCCGCTTCCCGATATGTTTGAAAATTGACTTCAAATCGGTCCGTTGCCTTTGGTGACAACGCCATGTCCGGATCGTTGAGATAAACCTTCTCATATTCCTTTACCGAGGCACAGGAGCTGAAAAGGAGGAGTGTTGCACTTAGCAAAACAATTTTTTTCATAACCGGTGATCAATTTTTATATTTTTCGAATTATAGACATTC
>CAZIWX010000051.1:0-18058 GCA_964543125.1 uncultured Lentisphaeria bacterium
ATTCGGCTGCCAATTGGTTGAGCGCTTGTTTATTTCTGGCCACTAAATCAGATTGTAACCATTCCGTGCAAATAATTTAGCCAACTCGTAACCAATGCCGCTGGAAGCGCCGGTAATCAGAGTGGTTGTTTTGACATGAGCCGGTTCTGTCATGTTTCCTTCTCCCAAAGGTTGATTCGAACTTTGAGGCGGACCCCGAAGTCAGATGGTTTTCGGTTAATTTATTATTTGATGGGGCGGCATTTTCAAACTAGCCCGTTTGTTAAACGGTTACGGGTGTCACATGAATGTAAAAAAGCGGCTAAACAGTAAGACCCGGCATCTCAATTATGGCTCCGGTACAACACTATTTTCAACCAGGGCCGTTGTTAACGGACCCACCTCCCGGAAGCCCAGCCGATAATCACGCCACCGATGACCCCGATTAAAATGATCGGACCGTAAGTCCTGGCAATAATGGCATCCGGCAGACTAACCAGCAGCCCGACCAGGCCGCCGATCAGCCATGGAGGCAGGGGGGCTTTTACAAAAGGAATCAGGAACCCGATGGCGAATCTGCTTAAGAAGGCGCCCACCATAGCCGTTTGCTTGTCAGGCATATCGAGCGGAATCATTAACAACACATCAATAACACCAAAACCGATCCCGGCCATTGCCGCGAAACCTAAAGGTGTCATACGGCTTGTCTCCTTTACTCGGTTAACTGCTTTTTTTTGTATCTTCATTGATCCCGTATAGATTAGTTCCTGTTAAGGTAATATCACCCGTTAAATCAAGCGAAAGATAATCAATATAATTTAAGTGGTTTTATGGTTCCCGAGCTTGATGTTTAAGCCAGGGCCCTGATTATTACGACGATCGGCGGGCTGCGTAAAACAGAACCCCGCGCCGCGCCCCCGGCTAAGCCGGAATACGGTTTCGCAAACATCCGGAATCTTAAATTGGGAATTGACGGGAACCCGGCTTATTAACGGAAATTTCCGGCCGAAAAACTGCCCGTGGAGCCCTTTAAAAATAACTCTTAACGATCATTGCTGATCATTCTCGGACGGCCAGGCCATACCCAACCAGAGTTCATATAACTTTTTTTGGTTACCAGTAGGATTTTCAATTCGGCTAAGTTGTTTGATATTTGCCGGTTTTGCCCCCAGGCTGACCGGTATCTCCTGCAACAGGCCTTCCCGGCTGACCGTGACAGTGATTCGATCCCCGGGTTGGCGCTCCCGCAGGTAGGCCGGCGGAAATTGGTTTACCCGAAACCCGTCCAGCGCAATTAATTCGTCGTTCACATTGAGCCCGGCGCGCCCGGCGGGCGTGTCTTCAATAACCCGCCGAATAACAAAGCGGCCGTCCGAGTCCTGAGCTTCGATCCCTAACCAGGCCGAAGAATCGGAAGCGGTCGTGTCAAGCTGTAATCCCACCAAACGCAGGTAGCCGGCATAGGGCAAGGCAGCCGTGCCCGCAACATAATTGTCAAAGAAACCTTTCAGCTCAAGGCCGGAAATTTTCTCAGCGGCCGCCCGGACATCTGCTGCTGTATAAGGTACATCAGACTGTTTGAAATGATGCTGATATAAATAACGCAGGACATCATCCAGGCCGTTTTTACCGTTGGTGGCAACCATGATTTTCAGGTTGAGCAACAGTCCCACCAGCGCACCTTTGTTGTAGTAAGAAATTGTATTATTAGCGGAATGCTCATCGGGGCGGTAATACTTGATCCAGGCGTCCCAACCGGCTTCGGAGAGTGACTGGTGTAAGCGGCCGGGGCGTTCCTCCAGCCGGTTGATTTGACCGGTTACCGCACCGAGGTAATCGTCCGGCTCGTAAAAACCCGCCCGCAACAATATCAATTCAGCGTAATAGCTGGTAAGTCCTTCCACAACCCACAGGTTTTTTGTGAAAGTTTCCCGGTCATAGTCAAATGGCCCTAAACCTGTCGGCCGCAACCGTTTGATATTCCAGGTATGGAAAAATTCGTGGGCCACCAGCGCTAAAAACCGGTGATAAGCGGTTGTATCCGTAAATGACCAGCGCCGGGCAAACATGACACTGGATTGTTGATGTTCCAACCCGCCACCACCGTTTCCCAGATGGAAAATGAACACATAGTGGTCGTAAGGTATCTCCCCCCACACCTCTTTTTCAGTCTTGATGATTTTGGTGAAATCCCGCACCAATACGCTATCCTCATAATTGCTGGTTCCATCCAGCGCAATGACATGCGGCTTGCCATCCACGGCAAAATTGATTTCATGCTGATTTCCCAGCTCAAGGGGTGAATCCACCAACTCGTCATAATCAGCGGCCTGAAATGTCCGGTTGCCCGGGATTGCGAAGGGCTCCAGGCTGGTGGAAATGACAGACCATTGCGCGGGTAGGTTGATGCTGACCGCATGCTTTACATCGAGGTGATTTTGCCAATACATAAACACGCTGGCGCCATTGAGCAAGGCGTGACCGGCATTCACGAAACTGGTTCGGACACTCGGTTCAAAAGCATACACCCGATAGCGAATAATGATCTGTTTAGTGTGCCAATTGCCATTAATTTGCCAGTGATTTTTATCGATTTTTTGAATGGGTAAGGGTTGCTCATCGTAGCCGGTGGCGCTGACATCCTGTACGTGCCGCTCAAACTCACGCACCAGGTAGCTGCCGGGGGTCCAAACCGGCAAGCCGACGACTTCGTCTCCGCGAGCACCGTCCAGGGTCATTTCAACCTGAATTAGATGAGTCTGCGGTTGCGGAATACTGATTCGGTAACTTACTGCCGCTCCGCTGGCCGCTGTAATACAGGCTAAAAAGATAGCCGTGATGAAGAACCAATAATGTCGATTTGCACCGCTATGCTGCGGCTGAAAAATTCGCATAAGCTTAGCCTAACCTGTGTTGTTATCGGGAAACAGACCGGCTCAAATTCCTGAATTTCCTGACCCGCTGCCGGTCTCCGATTTTTCAGGGAGGACGCAGGTTCTGAAGTTTCCGGAGCGCCGGCCCAAAACCTTATGAAAGTAATCCATTTTGGCCACCGCGCAAAGAGCCAGGCAGACTGAACCGCTATCCAAAGGAAGCAGCACCGGCTGCAATCCGCGTTTGTTCAAGGATCGTTGCACCGGTTCGAAAAAGTTAAAAGCCTGCGTGGCGTTTCACGGTTCCCGAGCCGCTTACATTGGCATCCACACTTTTGGGGCTGCCATAGTAACGCACATCGCCACTGCCGCTAACCGCGGCTTGCAAATCACCCTCAACATTAACTTTACAATCGCCGGAGCCGGAAACACTAAGGCTGCCATTCCGGGCAACCAGGTCGCGGGCATTGAGGTCTCCGGAACCGGAAATGTGAGCGTTCAAATCCCGTGCTTGGCCACGCAATTCAATATCTCCGGAACCGGAAATATGTGTATTGACATCAGCGGCAGTTATCTTTAGCGTGATGCTACCGGAGCCGCTCACCGATAAATCCAAATTGTCAACCTGAAATGTCTCCCGGCCCTTCAAATCACCGGAACCGCTCATGGCGGCGCGGGTCAATCGGGGCAGGGTGATATAGACCTTAACACCCTTGTGCGTGGTATAACATTTGCGGCTGCGGATGTATAACTCCTGTCCTCTGACCTTTGTTTTAATCAGTTTCAGCAGATTGTCGTCCGCCTCGACTTTCACGGCTTGGGTAGTGCCCTGCGTCAGGTAAACATCCATGCTTCCGCTGACATTCACCCCTGAAAATGAAGGTAACTCCCGGGTTTCCGCCATAAATTTCCCCGAGCCTTCAATGCAGTCGCTCAGGTTTGCGCAACCAAGCATCCAACTCGCCGAGAGTAACAATACGGCTGTTTGCGTGATAATTCCCATAAATCCCTCCCCAGAGCAACCGGTCCGTTTGGGCCGGCCTGTTTTAATGATTCATGTTGTTTGACACGGAGTGATTCTTCCGGTTGTCGAAAGTGCCGGCGTTGCCGGTTACTTTTTTGCCGGAGCGTCAAGAAAAGCATGCACCATTCTGATAAGCCGTCCCATTTCGCAGCCAGGCGCCAAATGGCCGCAGTCGTTATCGAAAACGAGGGTTTCTGCGCCGATTAATCCGGCGAAAGTCAAGGCCGGCCGGGGGTTGACGATATGATCCTGGCGGGAGACAATGATTAATGCCCGGGCTTTTACAACCGCGGCCGCTTTTTTCATATCTCCGCCAAAAGGTTTGGAAATGTCATGAGCCTGCATGGCATAAAGTTGAGATTCCCAGTCAGCGGTGTGGAAAAACTTTCGAAAACCGGCATCCACGCCATCAAGGTACTTCCGAAATTCAGCGCGGGAAGTCGTTCGGACCCGGTAAGCCGGTGTCCGGACCACCATACTTTGGATCCGGGCCACCGTCTCCCGGATTTTTTCTTCGGACATTCCGCAAGCTTTGCCGTTCCGTATGGCGCTCAATTCCGCTTCAATGAATAACAGATCATTACTGGTGAGCCGGGTTGAGCCTACATACGAAATTACCCGATCCATAAAACGGGGGTAGCTTACCATCCACTGAAAGACCTGCATTCCGCCCATGGAACCCCCGATGATGGCGTACACATGTTTCAGGCCCAGCGTTTGGGTAAGAAAAACAGCCTGTGAATTGACCATATCCCGGATAGTGAAGCGGGGAAACGCATCGCCCGGCTGGGCCGCGCTATTTGCCGGTGAAGACGAAATGCCGTCACCCAGGGCATCCAGGCAGATCACATAATATTTCGTGCTGTCCACCAGTTTATCCGGGCCCCCCACCAGGTTGGCGGTACCGGCGCTGGTGCCGCCAAACCAGGAGGGAAAAACGAGGGCGTTGGATTTTTGAGGATTTAGTTTGCCGAAAGTGCGATATCCGATCTGACAAGCGTTGATAATTTTACCGTTTTCGAGCCTGAAATCGCCGATGTTTGCCACCCGCGGGGGACCGGCAAGCAGGGTGAGGCCGGAGAATAGCAGCCCTGTGATCAGACCGGGAAATATTTTTTGAATCAGGCGCATTGTCATCTCCTTCTCGGATCCCTGTAAAAAACCCCCGGGGTCACGGGTGGCTTCTTCATCGGCTTAACTCTGCCTTCAGTTTGATGATCATTTCCTTGACGTGGTCCCGCAGCGCTTCAACCGTCCATTCTGAAAAATCCGAATAGGGGATGAGCGGACCAAATTTCACCCGGGTGAGGGTGGGGTTTAAGTGCCAACTGCGCTTACTCTTATAGCGATAAGGCCCGTCCATGGCAAACGGCAGAATGTCGGCTTGGGCCGCGAGAGCCAGGTGAAAGGGTCCCTTTTTAAATTCGCCAATTTCACCGGTGAGCGTGCGGGTGCCTTCCGGTAAAATGCCGATGCAGATACCGGCTTCAATTCTTTTGCGGGCTATATCCAGACTGATTTGAGCGGCTTGAAGATTTTGTCTTGGAATAGGAATGTTGCCCCATTTGCGGATCAGCCAACCCCACAAGGGCCAGTGAAATTGCTCCGCGGCCTCCACGCCCACAAAGGGTCGGGGAATGGCTGTCGGGATGACAAATACATCAAACAGGCTTTCGTGATTTCCCATGATAATGACGGCTCGTTCCGAAGGAATATTGTTTTTTCCGGCAACCACCACCGGTAAGCCCATGAGGAATAATTGAATGCGTAATAATATTCGAACCAGGGGATAAATCCGGTCCCGCTTGAACAGAATCAACCCCAATCCGATCAGAATAAAGATCAGCATAAAAAAGACGGCCCCGATTATCCAGAAAAACATCGATCTAAGGGATCTCATCCTAAATATCTGACCCGTTTTGGCAAAATTCCCACTTCGGTTGGCGTAGTCCCAAGGAATTCACCATCCGGCAACAATAATTTTTCCGGTGTGGTGCGCACAACCGCGTGCTGTCCCCGATAAAAATGTACGGCGGGATTTTCACCGTGAGTTCCTTTGAAGATTTTCGGAAAGGTGCGTAATAAGCTGCGTCGCGTCAGCGTTTCCAAAACCACCACATCAAACAACCCGTCGTCAATTTTTGCCTCGGGCGCGATACACATTTGACCGCCGGTATAACGCGAGTTGCAGAACTCGACGAAGCAATGTTCCCCGGTGATAAGTTTACCATCCAGTTCCAACTCCAACTGATGAAAACTCAAGCCAATGGTTTGGCGTAAAACACCGATGATATAACTCAGGTCACCTAAAAATCTGAATTTACTAGCCGTCGTAGCCACATCGGTGACAAAGCCAAACCCCATGAGGTTCACAAAATAGGTGCGTTTAACGCCCTGAGTAAAATAACACACATCCACCGGCCGCGGTTCACCGGTCAGGATTTTGGCAATTCCCTGTTCAATCGTCTGAATATCGAGATCCATGGCGAAAGAATTGCCGCTACCCATGGGAATAATCCCCAGCGGGGGTAATTCAGCGCCGGGAAAACAAGCCAGGAGACCGTTGAGCATCTGATAGTTGGTTCCATCACCGCCCACCGCCACAATGGCATCATACCGCTCCAGATCTAATTGACCAGCCAGATCGATCGCGTGATTATGGTGCTGCGTGAGAAATAGATCGAAAGCGATCTCATTTTGCTTAAGGGTTGCTTCAATTTGAGGCAAAGCGGTTTTCGTGCGTTTCCGTCCGGCATAGGGGTTTGCAATCAATGCGATACGTCGTGGCATAAATGATCCTGTTTCAGGGTGAAGCTAAGTTTAAGCAAATCGCCAAAACTTCCAAGGTGTTAGACGCATTTTACTTCTGTTTTTGCAGGAAGTCTTGTATTTTGAACCCCTCCGGCGCCGTTCCTCCAAAAAGGGAAGAACCGGACCGTGACTTATTTTGCACCATGCCCTTGATTTACAAGATTTTATCCCCTTCCCAAGGGGAGCACCCAAGCAGGGTTAGGTTGCCCTCGGGAGAAGTCCCGTTAGGACATGTCCTTTCCGGTTCCGGTTATTATCTTAGCAATCATAGGGAGGAGAAACCATGCGGCGTGCTGTTTTAATCGCGATTTTCGGCTTCATGTTCATACTCGATAGTTGCGCCACCAGGCCCGGATCGGCGGCTACCGGGCCCTTGGCGGGCTTAACGATTACTCTGGATCCCGGTCACGGCCACACCCGGGCGTACGATAATTTTCGGGCCGGCCCCACCGGTGAGCGTGAAGAATGGATCAACCTGCGGGTCGCAAAAGACCTGCAAAAGTTACTCTTGAAAGCCGGTGCCAAAGTCATCCTGACTCGCACTAAAGATGAAGATGTGAACCTGGGAGGCCGGGCGTCAATCGCCATCGTTAATAACAGCGATCTGTTTATCTCCATTCATCATAACGGTTCCACCAACGATACGACTCTGGATTATCCGCTGGTGTATGTCTGGGGTGCTGCGCGGCACAATCCGGCCTCGGTGGACCTGGCCGCGGCCGTGTTAAACGGAGTGCGAAAAAAACTGTCCTTCGAAACGCCGGGCGGCGCCGGGGTTTACAGCGATTTTCTGATCTATTCCGAAGGTACCGCCGTATTACGAAATGCTTATCCGGTGCTGCCCGGAATTATCGGTGAGATGGGGTTTTTTACGAATGCCAGGGGCGAAGCTCGTCTGAAAGATAAGCGCAGCAATGAATTGGAAGCTCAAGGTTATCTGAATGGAATAGTGGTGTATGCCCGGAAAGGGATACCCAAAGCCTTGCCGCTCAAACCGCTGGGCGGCGAGTATTTGTCTCCCGAGTCACCGGATATCATTTTTCAGCTCGGGGATGGTCTGGGCGGACAGGCCTTCGATCCCCACAGCCTAATGGTCACGGTTGATGGTGATATCGTGCCGCATGCGTGGGATCGGGCAACCGGACGATTGACCGTCGGCCCGGTGCATTTTTCCAACGAAACGGTAAAGGTTCAGGTTTTCGGGCGCAATCAAAAGGGAAATGCGCTGCATCCCCGGGAGTGGAATTTTCTCACCCTGAGCGGCAAAGCCGCGCGCTGGAAGGGGTCCTGGTATGTGGCATTTCAGCGGGGAGATAGCCTGCGCGTATTACTGAATCCGTCAAGCCAGAATTTTGCGGCACAAGTGGATTCCACCATCTATTGGTATCAACGCGCATTAATTCTGCAACCGGTCAATCCCAAGGCCGCCGAAACGGAATATCGGTTGGGGCAAATATTTGCCATGACCCGTGATTGGCGGCCGGACGAATCCGCCCGAAGAACCGCTATTCACTATTTTGAGCGGGTTATTGCTTATTATCCATCGAGCGAGTTTGTCAAATCCGCCAGGGAAGAAAAAGCTGCTTTAGAATCGATGTTTTAATATGTCAGATTCCATGGAAACCATAATCAAGGGGAACTCCAATGTCCCGGCTTGCTCTGGCCGGACCCCCTGCCGGATGTATCAGTTGAGTGCTGGCACACCGTCTTTGTCAAACTTGCCCTGTTTTAACCCGAAAAAAACCTCGCTGCGTACAAAGCCTTGCGGATTGAGGCAGGATTTAGCACCCAATTTTGCCTCAGCTTCATTTCATGCCTGAGAGAATTTCACCACTGACTGTCCCCGGATAGCAGGTGAGACTATTTCAGCAACATCAGTTTTTTCGTGTCCGTAAATGATCCGGCCATGATGCGGTAGATATAAATACCGGAACTTACTGACTGTCCACCGGCATTGGTCCCGGACCAGCGGACGGACTTATACCCGGCCAATTGCGGTTGATTTACCAAGGTCTTTACTACCTGCCCCCGGATATCGTAAATCGTGAGCGTGACAATTGCATCCCTGGGAAGCGCGTATTCTATGGTCGTGACCGGGTTAAACGGGTTGGGATAATTCTGCTGCAGTGCGAATTCCAGGGGGATTTCAGGAGCCACGGCAGTCGTAACCTCCGAGCGGAGTGTGATGGCCAGCGGACCATTATCCGCTTCGGTATCCAGGCTGCTGTCGCTGGCGGCAACCGTCCACTGTCCGTGCAATTGGGAAACGGCGTACGCCGTGAGCCGCGTGTTCAGGTCGCCGTAGGTCAAACTCAGGCTATTTTCGAGAACCACGGTGTCAATCAACACCGTGTCTCCAGCGGTTAATGTGAGCGCATAAGTGAGTGAATCGCCGTCGACATCCACCGCAGGGGCCCAGGAAAAGGCCAGGGAATCGTCCAGGTTGGCGTTTGTGAATACAATTACACTGTCAGCGCCCGGCGCCAGCAAATCGAACCCCTCCGGCGCGTCGTTCACGGGCAGGATGTTCAAATAAAACAGTTGTGAAACGGTTCCGCCAAACGGATCGGTGGCCGACACCGCTACCGAGAAACTGTCGCCAAATGCATTTTCCGTCAGAAAAACCATGAGCCCGGCCGAATCCGGATTCATGACCACCCGGGCGGAGTCTATCCCAGCGCTGATATCATCCACCGTAAAAGTCAGGTCATCGCCATCGGGATCGGTGAAAATCGTATTCAAATCTTGAATTACGATTCCCGATTCATCTTCGTTCAGGGTCAGGACTTCAGACGTTTCCGTCACCGGGATTCCGTTCAGTGTGAATTCGCCTACCTCGCCGGAAAAACCCGAATCGCCCCCAAAACGGTCATAGGCGCGCACTCGCCAGTAATAGGGGACGCCGTGTTCGAGCAGTGTTGTATCAGTGCCCAGGTTAACTAGTGGATAGAAAACCACTTCCCGGTTTTCAGTAATGATCGGTGCGGCGACATTCCGAAGAGTTGTGAGACGCGAATTGATTGCAAGCGCCGGTAACGACTTTTTCCGTGCCGGCCTACCTTTTTTCTCAATTTTAACCGGCTCTTTTGGGTGGATTTTTTTCAATTCCGCGTTACTCCGGTGATTGGTCCGGTTCGGTTCCGTGGTAATCCCGGCCCGGCTGATCAGGGTATCGGAAAAATCGGATTCCGCGGAAATTTGCAGCTCGTAATACACCGGATCCGCTTCGGGATCGGTGGAAGAATTCCATTCCAGTGCGCCGGACAGACTTGAAATGCCCGCACCGGTTATGAGGACCGGATAGCCGGGAGCGCCATTGTTTCCATCATCGGTAAAAATCGACCAGACCTGGTTACTGAACTGACTACCATCGTTCTGATCATGCACCAGCACTTTCCAGTATAAATGCTTATGGTTGGGTAGATTGCCCGGATAATCAATGTGGGGATTCTGGTTTACTTCTAACCCGGCATTCTCCAGAATTTCAGGATTCACGGTAAAATTTTCATCCTCCGCGAGATAAAGATCGGCGCCGGCCAGCCAGTGTGAAGAGGGATCGCTATCGCCTTCGAAATTCCATTGAAAAGTCACGTTTAGGCCGGTGTTCATCCCGTCCTCCGGCGCCGTGAGATCAAACGGGTTGGGAGGGTCGTTCCGGTGATCCCACGTGAACCGGCCCCAGTTCGTGGCGGCGCTGGTATCCAGTCCGTCGAACGATCGAGCTCGCCACCACATGCCGTAGTTATCGATATCCAATTCACTGGTCAATGTATCGAACACAAAATCACCAAATCCAATAACCGGGTAGATTTCATCGCTGAGTTGATTGTGGACGAAAAACAGGTTGGTGCTGTCGGAAACATTGTCGCGTAAACTATCCGTCCAGATTTCCACCAGGTATCGCAGGGAATCGTTTTCGGCATCTCCCCCGGGTTGAAATTTGAAAATGGGGAATGTATCCTCAATCGAACCGTCAAAAATACCATAGTAAAAAGCATCGATCAGGCTGTCATAGATCCATGGTTGGGCCGGGGGAATCGGTGGCAAATTGTTGTGAAAACCGGTGGCCGACCAGGCGCTTGCGTTTCCGGCCGCGTCCCGAATTCGCACGCGCACCATGTAGGATTGTCCTTCGGCCGGTTGCCAATTCAACGGTTGGAAGATAGTGCTGCTGCTTGTTATCTCACCGGTATCAAATAAAGGCGTTCCCTCATATAAGGCATTGTTCCAGAGTTGTAATTGAAATGATGCCTGGCTCCCGGCCGCAACGTCCCAGGTAAATTCCGGGATTTGGTCTGATTTCAGACGGTTTCCGTTCTGGGCGTTGCTAATGACTATATTTCCCACTGCCAGGACCGGAGGATTCACCTGCTCCTGAACATACGCCAGCGTCCAAATAAAAAGGGATGGGACCGTTACCTCGATTGAATCTCCAACAACCGGGAGATTGACCCGGGCGTATCCGTCCGGATGGTCCGGGTTGTAAAATGTCACCGTTACGGAATCACCGGACACGGCAGTTGGCAAGGTCAGACTTGCCGTGAGGTTTTCCTGGGTGGAGTGCAGCAGGGTATTGGCGTCCACATTGCCATTAACAAAATGGATCAACATGGCATCTTCAGACGGTGTGTCATGCCGGAAAACCATGATTTTCCGGTCCATGTTTTCTCTTCGGATATCCGGGACAATACCCAAATCGGGTAGCGCCGCGGCAATTGCATTACGGATGTTATCCGCCACGGCCACTTCCCCCGGATCCAGGGAATTGCGTTGGTTCCAGTAATAGTCCATATTCGTTCCCACTGCTCCCGGCTGAGATTCCAGGAGATAAACATGGCCCGCCCCGTACGTCCGCAGTCCCGTTGAATTCTGAACCAAAGCTTCCCAATCGGGGTTGCTCAGGGCCTCGTTATTTTCATCTAACCCACCGGAATACCCGGGGTACTCGTTGGACCCGAATGTGAGGAGGTTACCACCGTTGGAAATATAGCTCAGTAGAACACTTACCTGGTTTTGGGTGAGATACGGCGCTTCCGGAAGTACAACCAGTGGATAAGCGGAGATTTGATCCAGAGTGAATTCGTCCGGCCAGTCGATATTATTTCCCGCCGCAACCACATTATAGGTTACACCTAATTCCTGCAACAACATCTGGGCGCCAAACTGCCGGGGCAGGAAAGTTTCCCGGATGCCGGAGGTTGTGGGCAGCAACACCGCCGCCTGACCGTGGGGTTGCACCGAGTTCAGCAAGGCTCTCTGGGTCTGGATCATATAAAAGAAAGGTGAGTAAAGATCGGCTGTGCCGGGACCGCCGAATTCGGCAATGCCGCCGGAAGCAAAGGATTCCGCTACCAGATGCTTTTGCTGTTCATAGGCCAGTTGATCGGTTCCTTCCGGGTTGGGGGAAGACCACATTACACCGCGGACACCCAGGGCTTGGGCATTTTTCATCAAACCGGTGGAGCTACCGGTCAGAGGGTAGCGATCGCCGAAATAAAAGTATTCAGAAACCAGTTCCCCTTTATAATACGGTAAATTTCGGCCAGCCTGGTTCAGCAGGTTATAGATGGAAGCTTCATTCCACTGGCCAAGATAGGCATTATTTCCATAAACGGTGATCACCCGCCCGGCTTCGGCGCCAAAGGTGTTAATACTATCCTGGATAATTTCCCAGGTCTGCTGGTTCCGTTCTAACTTGAAATCCAACCATTCCCGGGCAAAAGGCGGCGCGTCGCCTTGAATATCCAGGCTTAGTGGAAAATCCGTATAGCCCTGATTATCATAAATCCAGGTTCGATAATCCATCGTCTGAAAATCCCAACCGGCGTTATTCAAGGTTGTGGTATCGTAGCGCATCAGCATGTAATCCAGGAATGCGCTCACATCCTCCGGATCGAAGGAATCGAGATGCAGAGAAGCCGCTCCGTCAAGGACGACGCCCTGGGCTCCGGCGGTGATGCCGCGCTTGACGCATTTCAGGAAAAAGTTGCGCCAGGCGGCACGATTCATGGAGTGGTAATATTTGTCGGGAGCGAATTGATAGGGCGTTCCGTCCAGCCGAATTTGAACCCCGAAGAGCGGATCGTCAATGTCCGGGTCATCGGCGACTATATCCGCGGCGGGTGTGGTTTCCAGATCAGCCCACTGAAAAAACATGTCATATTCCATTCCCGTGGCAGTCAGGGCGGCTATCCCGGGACTATAAAGGTCCACATCGGTGGACAAATGGAATGATACCGAGGGCGCTTCCGGTGTATAACCGATATTCGGGATTACCGGATATAAAGCAAATGAATTCATCCTATCGCCGCCATAGGGCATATAAGCGTCAATGATGGTGGCGGCCGCTGGCGTTAATTGCGAGAAGACAACCTTAACGAAAATCAAACTGCCAAGTATATAGCGATGAACCATGATGATAAACTCCTATGCGATGGTTTAAAAACCGGACAATTTTATCTATTATTACTCGGGTTTGCTTTGCGGAGTATCACAAAACGGCAAAACTGTGTTAATCATTTTTTTAAAGTGTCACCCGGGGAGTCCGCTCCGAAAAGGCGCGGACGACCTTTTTTGCAATGCGCCGGACGGTTCCCTTAACCATCCGGAGGAAACACCCGAATCTCCTTGTCCGCCGGTTTCCTTCCCCTTCAATGGGAAGGAAACATCCCTCAGCTTGAGTCTGATTCTTCGGGGGCCCAGGCTTCCGTTTTTTTTGGATTAAACCAAGACCTAAGCTTATTCCTAATCGAAAAAGTTAGGTATACTAATATCGATCGTAACGGAGATCAGACCCAAGCCACCGGGTATATCTATTTCCACCCCTTTGGCTCGATCGCCAACAGAGATTCGACGTCCACCTCGTCGAAGTATTCCGGACCCATGTACTTTTTGGCATAGTCCAGGAAGACGCCTTCTTTCAGGAAAACATCAAAGAGCTCCGGATCGATGTGATTATCACGTTTCATGAAACCCATGATCTTCAGTGCTTCGGAAAGCGTCTTCCCTTTTTTGTAGGGGCGGTCGGTGGCGGTCAGAGCCTCGAAGACATCGGCAATGGCCATAATTCGGGCCTGGATTGACATCTGATCACCGGTTAGTCCCCGTGGATATCCTGTGCCATCCATTTTTTCATGGTGACCACCGGCAAACTCCGACACCCGCCGCAACTTTTTCGGGAAGGGCAGTTTTTCCAACATATCAATGGTGACCACCACATGATTATTGATGATCTCCCGCTCCTTATGGGTTAGAGTGCCTTTAGGAATATTCAGGTTAAAAACCATCTCTTCATCCAATAACGGAATCTGTTTCCCGTCAATGATAATCTGCCGGGCAGCAATCTGTTTGACGCGCTCCTGTTTTTCTTCCGCCATGAATTCACCCCCCACATTAGCCACTTGAAGAAATCCGATATCATCTTCCAACTGCTCCAGCTCGGCCGCTTTCCAAGTATCTAATGCCGCCCGCCCGGTGGTATCACCCGATTTCAACTTCAGCTTGCGCCGGAGATATTCAATCTCAATATCCCGCTTTAAAACCTCAAACCGGACTTCCACCTCTTTGATCCGATCGTAAATAGTCTCCAGTTTAGTACCCTTATCAACGACATATTCCGGCGTGGTAATTTTACCCACATCATGGAGCCAGGCCGCGATCCGGAGTTCGTGCAGGTCATCTTCAGTGAAGGTAACCTGTTTCAGCGGACCCCAATCGGCCGCATTCACCTTGTCCGCCAGCATCATGGAGATGACCGGGACGCGCTTACAATGACCGCCCGTGTAAGGCGATTTTTCATCGATGGCATCCGCAATTAACAGGATGAAAGATTCCAGCAACTCTTCCAATTCATGGATCAAACGGACATTGGTAATTGCCACGGCTGCTTGTGAAGCCAGCGATTCAATGAGTTTTTGCTTCTCGGCGCTAAAGGGGATGATTGCCCGGGTCTCGGCATCCTGAGCATTGATCAACTGGAGCACACCGATAATATCATTCTCATGATTTTTCATGGCGATGCAAAGGAAGGATTTGGAACGATACCCGTGAGCCTGATCAAAACCCTTGGTGCCTGAAAAATCAAATTCTTCGTTCTCGTAAGCATCCGGGATATTAAGGGTCTTACCGGATAAAGCCACATAGGCCGAGACATTGTGAGTATTGGGATTGCCTTCCTGATCATAGAGCTTTACAGGGTATATTGTCTCCGGAACCGGTATTTTACTAATCCCGCCCATATCAGTCCCTAACGACCGGGTTTTCATAATTTCAAACCGGATTCGATTATCTTCGGTGCTTAAATAGAGAGTGCCGCCATCCGAATTGGTGATGCGCATACCCTCTTCAATAATGATATTCAAGAGCTTGGGAAGACTCCGTTCGGCCGACAAGGCATAGCCGATATCCGCCAACCGCTGAATCTGAAACCGAAGGCCTTCGATATAGTCTCGAATAGCCGGGTCAACCCGGGCTAATAATTTATCTAAATCGTCTTTATTGACATTGCTGTTTTGATGAGCTGTCACCAAAAACCTCCGTGGTTGAGTGAGTTTTGGGATGGTTCAGGTAAATTTATCCGGCAGGAGGTTGCATCAAACCAAAATGTGCCGGAAATCGTTTGGTGGAATCTATTCCCTGCGAATAAACGGTTTTCAGCAGTTGACAATCAAGCCACCTGAGCCGGAAAGCGGATTTTTTTCATACTCCGGTTCCCTTCCGGGCTTCAATCCAGGATATAATTTTATTACATTACACTTATCATGACCAGCCACCCACTCTATGGTAAAGCGTTAAAATTCAAGCCGGCCGAGAAGTTCCGCTCCTGGAAAGACCGTGGATCCGCGTGAATTCGGGCCGCCCTTCGAGGCGAAGCCCTTTTGTGCCGTGATGGCAGCCTCGCCGCAAGGGTTGGCCGACGCCAAACTGGAGCTGTCAGCCGCATTAGGTCCGGTTAGCCAGGCTACCCAAATCTACACTGTTGACTTATTCACCCACTATTACCAGGGTGAAATGGGTACAAATTTACGGAAACAATTCCTGGTATTCAGGGATCTGCGGCCGGTGTCCACCCTGAATCAATTAAAATTCCAGACCGCGGATATTGAAGATCGATTCCGCCGGGCCGGCCGGCGAACAGTCAACCTGGATCCGGGCTACCTGACGTTGGACAAATTGGTGCTTTATACGACTAAAAATTTCACCCACCGCCTCTTTCTGGAACGGGGACTTTTTGCCGAAATTACCCTGGTCTACGCCCGTAATAGCTGGCGTACGCAAACCTGGACCTACCCCGACTACCAAACGCCCGCCGCGCTCCATTTTTTTACTACGGCCCGGAAGGAATTATATAAACAGCTTAAGGACACCGGTTCATTACCCAACTTTAGCCTAAACAACCCGTCAACACCTGAGAAAGGTTCCGTAACATGAAAAAAATATTCGTGCTGGACACCAATGTCATCCTCCATGACAGCGGTTGTATTTATCAATTTGAAGATAACGATGTGGTGATTCCCATTGTGGTTCTGGAAGAACTGGACCGATTTAAAAAAGGAAACGATTCGGTGAATTTTCAAGCGCGTGAATTTGTGCGGGAACTGGATAAACTTACGGGAGATTCCCTCTTTAATGGCGGGATCAAGCTCACCCAGGAAGGTGGAATGTTGCGGGTGTTGGTGGGCAACTTCAGGATACCCGCCGTTCAGGAAGCATTCCGGGAAGACACAGCCGATCATCGTATTCTGTCCGCGGCCCTGGCCTTATCCCGGTCTGAAAAAAAGTGCAAAGTCATTCTGGTAACCAAAGATGTGAACCTGCGCATGAAAGCCAAGTCCCTGGGGGTGTCGGCCCAGGATTATTTTACGGACAAAATTAAAAATATTGATGAGTTGTACACCGGAAAATCCGTCCTGGAACCAGTTCCGTCCAAACAAATCGACAAGCTGTATGAAGAACCTTACCAAATTCCCTGCATTTCGGTTGGGATTGCGGACAAACCTTATCCCTGGCAGCACTTTATCCTGAAAAATGGTCAGAAATCAGCTTTGGCGGTTTACAATCCGGGCGCCGAGGCCCTGGTGCGCACCGAGAAAAAACCTAACTATGGCATCATGCCGCGCAACGCCGAGCAACTCTTTGCACTGGATTTACTCAACAATCCGGAAATTCTGCTGGTCACCCTATCCGGTAAAGCCGGGACCGGCAAAACCCTGCTGGCGCTGGCGGCCGCCATGGAACAGCGCCAAAACTTTCGTCAAATCTATTTAGCGCGTCCGGTGGTGCCCTTAAGTAATAAAGACATCGGCTATCTGCCGGGCGACATCAAATCCAAACTCGACCCGTATCTGCAACCCCTGTGGGATAATCTAAAGGTCATTCAAAACCAGTTTCTCCACGACAAGGGTGAGTTTGATAAGATCAACACCATGGTGGATGACGAAAAATTGGTGATTTCACCACTGACTTATATTCGGGGCCGCAGTCTGCAAAAAATCTTCTTTATCGTGGATGAAGCTCAAAACCTCACGCCCCACGAGGTAAAAACCATCATTACCCGGGCCGGAGAGGGTACTAAAGTCGTCTTCACCGGGGATATCTATCAGATCGATCATCCCTTCCTGGACAGTCAATCAAACGGACTTTCCTATCTCATTGATCGGTTCAAAGGTCAGCGGGTCTATGGCCACATCAATCTTGAAAAGGGCGAACGCTCCGAATTAGCCGAACTGGCATCGAATCTATTGTGAGGATAGCGAGGGTGGTAGATTGGGATTTAGGCTTTTTTAAAGCCTTACCGTTTTGCGTGGCTTCGTTCAAAATCAAGTAAAGCGGTTTTTAATTTCAAGCCACCCGCATAGCCGCCCAGGCCACCATTTGACGCAACCACCCGGTGACACGGTACGATGATGGGAATCGGATTCCGATGATTGACATTGCCCACGGCCCGGTACGCTTTAGGACGCTTTACCATGGCGGCCACCTCCGCGTAACTGCGTGTTTCCCCGTAGGGTATCGTTTCCAGTTTGGACCAAACCTGGCGTTGAAATTCAGTTCCTTTCGGAGCCAGCCGCAGGTCAAATTGCCGGCGCTGCCCGGCAAAATATTCTTTCAGTTGTTTTACCGCGTTTATATTGGCGTTCCGGTCGGCAATGATCTCGGCCTCCGGGAAACTTTTCTTTAAATAGCTAATTAGACGCTGTTCGGAATTCCCTCGAAAATTCAATGCGCAGACGCCATCGCTGCCGGAAGCAATATAAACCGGACCCACCGGGCTTGGTAATCCGGTGTATCGAATAACCTGAGTTGTCATATTCATTCTCCTAAAAAAAACCGATCAGGCGGGTGACCGGGTTTGCCGCCGGCGAAGTTCGAT
>CAZIWX010000052.1:0-17392 GCA_964543125.1 uncultured Lentisphaeria bacterium
AGGATTCAGCGGCCGATATCATGTCGCCCGATGCCCGGGTTGTTGTTGGGTTTTCCCTGAACCATCAAGGGGCGCCCCATTATGATGTAACCTATGCGGGTGAAGAATTCATCCTCCCCTCTAACCTGGGCTTCGGGTTGAAGGATGCACCGGGGTTGCGGAGTGGTTTCAAGGTTTTGAATATCAGCAAGCAGCGGGTGGAAAATATTTGGAAGCCGATTTGGGGACAAACCGGGAAAGTGGAAAACCATTACACCGAGATGAAAATTGATCTCCAGGAAAAAGCCGAACCATTCCGGAAATTATCACTGGAATTTCGTGCTTATAATGACGGCTTGGCTTTCCGGTACAGCCTGCCGCGGCAACCCAACCTGGAGCGGGTGGAAATCACCTCTGAGAATACCCAGTTCAGGTTTGCCGCTAACGACTCGGTTTGGTGGACGCCAGCCGATTTTGACAGCTATGAAAAGCTCTATCGCCACACCACCCTTAGCCACCTGCCCGCCGCCAATACGCCCATTACATTACGTGCGGCTTTGGGTTTTTATGTCAGTATTCATGAAGCGGAACTGGTGAATTACGCCGGTATGACGCTGAGGCAATCGGATGCGGATTCATTGTTGTTTACGACAGATCTGGTTCCCTGGCCGGATGGCGTAAAAGTCAAGGCCGATCTTCCACTGAAAACACCCTGGCGCACCATTATGATAGCTCCTGATGCGGGCCAACTCCTGACTTCGCACCTCATCGAAAACCTGAATGAGCCCAATAAAATTACCGATGTCAGTTGGATCAGGCCCATGAAATACATGGGGATTTGGTGGGGCATGCATATTGGGAAATATACCTGGCAGCAGGGACCGAAACACGGTGCCACCACGGAGAATGCCAAGGCTTATATCGACTTTGCCGCCAGGCATAACATTCCGGCCGTTTTGGTGGAAGGCTGGAATAAGGGTTGGAAAAATTGGGGCAAATCGGAGGCTTTCAATTTTATTAAACCCTATTCCGACTACGATCTTTCAAGCGTGGTCAAATATGCCCGGGGAAAGGGTGTCTCAATTATTGCCCATACCGAAACCGGTGGTGATGTACCGGGATTCGATAAACAGTTGGAAACGGCTTTCAGTCTGTATGAACAATTGGGAATACCGGCAGTGAAAACCGGTTATGCCGGGAAAATTCTTCCGGAAGGCCAACATCATCATGGCCAGTGGATGGTAAACCATTATCAAAAAGTAGTGGAAACGGCAGCCCGGTACCGTTTGATGATTGATGCGCACGAGCCGATTAAACCCACGGGATTATATCGAACCTGGCCCAATATGATGACGCGCGAGGGTGCCCGGGGACAGGAATACAATGCCTGGAGCAGTGGAAATCCACCGGATCATACCACTATTTTACCTTTCACCCGCGGTCTGGCGGGACCGCTGGATTATACACCGGGAATTTTTGATATCAATTTTGACCGCTATAACGATCGTTGGGATGTGCACTCCACCCGCGCCAAACAACTGGCCTTGTTTGTCGTGCTTTACAGTCCCCTCCAGATGGCGGCGGATCTCCCGGAAAATTACAGCGGCCAACCGGAGTTTGCATTTATCGAGCATGTTCCCACTACATTTGATGAGACAAAAGTCCTGAATGCTAAAATCGGGGATTATGTCACTATTGCCCGGCGCCGGGGAGACGATTGGTACATCGGGAGTATCACTGATGCGAATCCACGAAGATTTCATTTTTCGTTAGATTTCTTAACGCCAAACCGACAATATGAGCTGACCGCCTACGCAGACGATCCTTCCGCTAATTACAAGAATAATCAGGATCCAGTGGTCATTCGCAATCGATTTATCACTAGCTCGGACACCATCGATTTGTCCCTGGCGCCAGGTGGTGGTCAGGCGGTGGAAATACATCCGGCGCAATAAACTTCACCGGCGAACAGGCTTTCCTTCCATCTCCGGCAAAATCACCTCGCAAAGGGGCTGGCTTTGTTTGCCCCTGGAAGCGCCGAGTTTAACTTCCCGACGGTTCCAACTCCATACTGAACCTCTTCCGGCTGATGCTTATCCGTGCCGGTCTGATTTCGTCACGGATCTGAAAAAGCAACCCGAATCTAAGCCTCGTTCGTTTTTTCAAACATCCCGGCAAAGTAATTATACACCCAGGCGAAGATTGCACCGCCGATGAAGCCATCGACTAATCCCCAAATCAGGCCGTAGATGGATCCCACCCCGCTGATGCTGTATCCGCGGTAAATCCGGCCGATGAAAGTGACGGTTTCGCTGGACCCTTCGAACAGGATGATCCACCAGGTTAATAAAAACAGGCAGATACCCCACATTAAACCGACCGTTAAACCAAGACTCTTCCAGTTGAAACGCATGTTAGACCTCCTTTGGTTACATGGTGCGCTGGTTAGCGTAAGTGCTCAAGGCACGAAAATGTGATTAATTATTAGGAACAGATACCGTCGGGGATGTAGAGAAACCTTTTTTCGCGTATCTGCTTTCAAAGGCAGCCATCCTGGTCATGAAGCTTTGCCTAATGATAACATGAATAAAATTAGAATTCAAGTGGTGAAGTTCAGCAGGAGTTCCCCCGAAAAACGGGTAACTTTTCTTCGCGGCGACGGACTGTTTTACTATAATCCGGGAATGCCGTTTTGGGCCCTACAACCTGTCCGGCCGGGACCTGTCCGATCAGGACCTGTCCGGCCGGGAAACTGAAAAAGCCTTACATGCTCAGCTCAAAGCTTATGTCTCCGTTACTAATGAATCATCGTTATGAACCAAAAACAGGCTCAACCACTTGTAAAAGCTCGTAATCCTTTGCTCACTAAAGCTTTAGACGATTTTTATTTCTAGTTTTAGGGAGAAGTCCTGATGAAATGTAGGGAAATGCCCCGCATGAAAATACTATACTGCTTCTGGCTGAATTGTAGTTATCTTGAAACACTAGATCACCTGTCAAGCACCCGGCTTTCACAGCCTCGTGTGTTGATTTCCGGACAGAATTACAGCCGGAATTTACAGGTCAAACGCCATCCCGGATGGTGGAAAGCTGTTGGGCAAATGCGTCTATTGCTGATAAATCCTAAATTCCCTGAAAGTTTCTGGAGCTTTAAATGGGCCAATACGCGCATCCTGCCTCACTCCCGCACGGGGAATCCGCCCTTGGGCCTTGCAACCCTGGCGGCACTCACCCCGGACGGCTGGAACATCACCCTCATCGATGAAAATGTGACATCAATCCCGCTACAGCCGGCAGTTGATCTCATTGGTATTTGCGGAATGGCCGTTCAGTTCGACCGACAAAAGGAGTTAAGCGCTTACTATCGCAGTTTGGGATATTATGTGGTCATGGGCGGCAGCTATGCATCGCTTTGCCCGGAAAAATACACTGCCCTGGCTGACTGCGTTATCGCCGGTGAAGCAGAGTATATCTGGCCGGCGTTCTGCCGGGATTTTGAGTCCGGACAACCCAAACCGTTTTATCAGGAAACCGGCGTAGTGAACCTGGCGGATTCACCGGTGCCCCGTTTCGAATTACTGGCGCTGGATCAATACCGTTCCATGAGCCTCCAGTTTTCCCGTGGTTGTCCATTCCGGTGTGATTTCTGCGATATCATCGTCATGTTCGGCCGTAAGCCACGTACAAAAAATCTGAAGCAGGTCGGTCGAGAGCTGGATCGCTTGCGGGAATTGGGCACTGATAATGTGTTCTTTGTAGATGATAACCTCATCGGCAATATTCCCCGTGCCAAAGCACTCCTGCGTTTTCTTATTGATTATCAACGCCGCCATGCTTTCACTTTCAGTTTCGGTACGGAAGCTTCACTGAACATGGCGTACGATGCTGAATTGTTGACACTTTTTCGGCAGGCCAATTTTGCCTGGGTCTTTATCGGTATCGAATCACCGGACGCCGCAAGCTTACGTGAAACCAAAAAATTACAAAATGTCCGGCAGGACATGCTAACCTCCATCCGGACTATCTATGCCAATGGAATCGACATTTACGGGGGATTTATTGTCGGTTTTGACCATGACACAACCGCGATTTTTAAAAAGCAGTTCCGCTTCATTTTGGAGGCTGGAATTCAGATGGCCATGGTTGGTTTACTTACCGCGCCACCTAAAACACCACTTTATACTCGCCTGGAGCAGGAGGGCCGCCTGGTCCCGGATATTCTGTCCGGGGATAATACATCTTTGAGCACCAATGTAATTCCCAAAGCCATGAATATGCGCGAGCTAATCCAAGGTTACCGCTGGCTATATGAAAATCTGGTGAAAGATCGCAATATTGCCCGGCGCATCAGGAGTAAACTGCAATTCCTGGCAAACCCGGATTATTCGGACAAGGTGGCCATCAAGGGACGGTCCAAAACCATTTGGAATTTTTTAATTTATGGTATTCTTCCCGGGGGAATTCCCCGCCTGTTCTATTTTCTCAGCAGTTGGCCGGTGTTCAAACCGCGATTAATCCCCCTGGTGATTCAGGATTGGATTCTGGGACTATCCATGCGCCATTTTGTAGAAGCGCATTTTAAACCAACCCCCCAGCGCACCCAACGGTGGCTGGAACAATACTTTGAACGGATAACGACAAATTTTAAGCACTATATCACCCAGGACAAATTGGAAATTTCGTTTAATCACATGCGGGATCGGGCGGCGAATTTGTCTATTTCCATAACCGGACGGCTGGACAAAGACTTCTTTCAGCAGGCGGAAAAGGAATTGAAAAAAGTTCTGCACAAGACCTCGACTTCCATCACACTTCAAATCGAAGAATTTCAGGAAGCTGGCGTGTTGAATATCAATCGATTATTGAACCGCTTAGCGCGCTATGGTGATCGCGTCACCATCTCCATGGATAAAAAATTCCTGACCTTATTAGAGATTGATTCATCCATTTTTAATCTCAAACTGATTTAACCAATTTCCACCCAAAATGAATGCTGTAGCGAGGACATTTTTATTGCCTGCCGGGTTGATTAAAAACCTTTTCAACCCTTACAAATATAATCTTCGTAACCAGTCGTTCGCTTTTGAGAAACATTTCAATAAATTCGCTCAGGACTATCAATCGGAGCAAAGGGATATGAAGGGGAAATGACAGATGAATATCGGTATTTTAGGATCCGGGAATGTGGGACAGACCCTGGGGCAGGGCTTTGCTAACCTGGGATACCGGGTCAAACTGGGTTCCCGTGCCCCGGGTCAGGAAAAAATCAAAGCCTGGCTGGCTGAAGTGGGGAAAAATGTGACCGCCGAGACGTTTAAGGCGGCGGCAGCCTTTGGTGATGTCATTATCCTGGCGGTGAACTGGTTCGGATTGGAAAATGCCATCCAGCTGGCGGGATTGGAGAATTTTAGCGCCAAACCGGTAATCGATTGCACTAATCCCGTGAAATTCTCTGCAAATGATCCTCCGGTGCTGGCGCTGGGACACACGGATTCAGCGGGTGAGACGGTTCAACGCCGGCTGCCGGCCGCGCTGGTGGTCAAGGCCTTTAATACCATCGAGGTTGCCCTCATGGTTAATCCCGAATTTCCGGCTGGTCCGCCCACGACTTTTATCTGCGGAAATAATGTGACGGCTAAAGAAATTACTAGGAAATTCCTAAACGATTTTGGCTGGGAAGTGAGCGATATCGGTGACATTACCGCGGCGCGCTACCTGGAACCATTGGCCATGGTTTGGATTCTGCATGCGCTCCATACCGGTTCTGCGAATCACGCCTTCAAATTATTAGAGAAGTAGTTCGAACCCTATTTTAAATAATTGGTTGCCTGGGTACATGGGGATCAGGTAAACGGTGGACATTAATCCGGCCGGTTCGGAAATATCAACCGGCCTTGTAAAAATTACCGGTCTTTTAGGATTTGTGGTGCCTGAGGTGCGTTCCGTTCAACCGCTAACGTGCGTCTTGAAATAATAATACGTCATGATACTCCCCTGGTAAACCAGTGAACCGCCAATTAATCCCTGATAGAGCCATTTGTAGGAAGTGTAGATTAAATCGTTGAGGAGATTGTCCGGCAAACCACCCAAGCCGGATAACAGCGTCCGTATGTCAGGACTGAGGAGGTCCAGTGCATGTGCCGGATCGAGAGCCATAAGATGAGCACCGGCATACACCAGAATAACGAACAGCAACAGCCCTTCGCCGCCCATAAGCCAGCGCCCGGCAGCGGGGATATGATCGGCCAGTTTGTGGTGACCCTGTAGTTCGATCCAACCGGCTCCGGCTATGAGCCCGCCCATGAGAATACCTTCCAGAGATACGCTTACTATTCCCGCGATCGTCCCAATGATTCCGAAGATGAAGATAGACCGGCTATTCCATTTACTGAATCGCAAAACACCTTGGTTGGATTTTTTCTGATTTAAGGGGGTCACGGAATTTTTCGATTATTTTGCTGGTTTATGCCGGGCTTCGACCATTTGCAGCCGGGTTTCCAATTTCGCCAGCTTGGATTCCAGTTCCTCGATCCGTTGCCGCGCTTTTCGGGTCTCCGCCATGGGTGTGGCACCTTCCCGAATACGGCGAATATACCGTTCCAGGGTCGGCGCATCCTGATTCGCCTGACGGTTTTTTAACGCCTGCAACACTGGAATCGCTGCTACCGCTTGTAAGCGTGCCAGTTGTTTTGCGGCCGTCATCCGCACATTGGCTGAATCATGACCGGTCAGATCAATCAAGGCGTCCACGGCAAGCTTACGCTTGTGTTCGGGCATCCGGCGTGCGCAGGTGGCCAGCGCGGTTGCCCGGGCAACCGTTTCGTTGAAAAATTTCACATCAGTCGTGAGGTTTTCCACCAGCAAATCGAAAGCCGCCGCCGTTCCCAAATGGCCCAGCCCTGACCAGGCGCCGCCGCTCACCAGTCGGTGCCAGGAGTCATCTTGGGTGTACCGTTTCAACAATTCAAAGTCGTCCGGATTGCGCTGCTTGCCCAAACTCGTCAGCAACGCCATTTGGGCCCGGTAGGGCAGACCTTTGGTTTTAAGCTTAGCCAGCAATGCATACCGCAAAACCGGGTCTCGCTGCCGGCCGCAGGCAATGGCGGCGTGTTCCAACACCAGCGGGTGATCCTCTTGGGCTAGCAGATTTGCTAAAGCCTGTAAACCAAAATCATTCCGTACTTTGGCCAGTTCCCGGAAAATGTGGATACGAATGCCCCAGTAAAGTTTTTTTGACCAGAAGGTTTCTACCGCTGCCACATTAACACGCTTACCGGTTTTGGCCAGTTCGCTGACGGATTGCACCTGTCCTAAAATCGTTTTTGCGTTTTCTAAAGCGGCCAACAGTTTATCATCGCCGGGATTGAACTCGTAGGTGGCAACGACTTTATGGTCCGGATCCAAGATGATAAAAGCCGGATCGTCCATCTTTTTAATGAGTACCTGCCGGGCCTCGGAAATGGATATCACCTCCAAGTGGTCTTGGCCTTGGCCGTCCCGCCAGAGTACTTCCAACTCCAGGTCAAACAGACCAATGCCCTGCTCTTTATCAACCTGGGTTTGCTCGATTACAAACGTGCCTTCAGCGGTTTCATCATCATAATTGAAAGACACTTTCAGTTTGGGATAACCGGGACTGTAAAACCACTGGTCGAACCATTGGCCCAGATTCTTACCGGAAGCGGGTTCCAGCGAGCGGATAAAATCCACCGTTTCCGCGGTTTTGCCCATGTGGCTCCGAGCATAGTGGCGCACGCCGGACCAGAATTTCTCGGCACTTAGTTTGGCACATAGCATATTCAGCCGGATGGCGCCGCCGGGGTACAAATGACGGTCGAACATATTCCAACTGGAATCATACTTACGGGTCACGATCGGACGCACATAATTATCGTCCGCTTCCAATAGATATTCCAGTTTTTCCTGATATAGCTGCCAGTCTTTGGCATTCTTACCCAGGTGTTCTTCCGACCAAACTGATTCCATGTAGGTGGCCCAGGATTCTTTAAGCCAAACCTGGGCAAAATCCCGCGAAACCACCGCATCGCCAAAGTAGCTGTGGGTCATTTCATGAATGTTAATGAGGTCCACGCGGTAACCGATTTCGGTGGCATAAGTCTCATCCTGCACCATTTGGTCATCCCAACTTACCAGCGAGATGTTCTCCATGGCGCCGCCGATTTCCCGGGCGGCAAACTGGTAGTATTTGGGAAAAGGGAAAGCAAGGCCCAGCTTTTTAGGCAGCCAGCGCAGCATCTCAGGCGTTTTGGCAAAGGTGCGCTGAACATCCCCGGCCGTATAAGATTGATCGGCAAAATAGCTGATAGGAATGCCGGCCACGGTTTCGTCGTTATAACGGGTAAAGGCGCCAATTGCAAAGCAGGCGAGATAACTGGGGCAGGGATAATCCAATTTCCAATGAACCGTTTTAGTGCCGTCATCATTTTCGGTTTCCGATTCCAGTCTACCATTGGCCAGAATCGTCAGGTCTTTCCGGGCCGTGAGATAAAACTCCAGCGTGGTGCGGACCGTCAGGAAATCAACCGCCGGAAACCAATAGCGGGCCCGCTCGGTTTCGCTGTCGGTAGCAGCTAGAATTGGTGCATCCGGCCGGTCACTGGCCGGAGCAGAAAAAACCAGTCCCGTCACCGGCTCAATCACGGAATAATTAATGCGAATGACACGTTTTTCCCCAATTGTAAAAGGTTTGGCCCAATACAAGTGAATTTTTTCACCGTCATAACGATTTTTCACGGCTGGTCCCGTGATGGTTTTCACCCGTACCTTTTCGTAATTCATGGCGTCCAGTACCAGTGTCCGGCCGCCAGCCACATTTCCACGGAAGGTGATTTCACAGTACCCCGTGATGGTTTTCCGCCAGGGATCGACTTTTAAATTAATTGTTTCATGGACTGGTTCAATTTCCAGATCAGGTGCATAATGGTCCTTGGCATCGGGAAGCGTGAATTTCTCCGGTTTAGGGAAATGAAATTGTGTATTCAAATTGTTTGTCATTTGGCCCTCTTGTTATTCCACGGTGTATTCAAAGATGTCGCGATTCTCGTTTGTAATGATTAAGGTGTTTTTATCCTTCCAGCAAATTCCTTCACTTTGTCCGCGTTTGCCTAAAGGAAAAAACCGGCCGTCATCCTTCAGGAAATTGTCGCCCCAGCGAGGCTTTTCAAACAGCCAGATCCCGGAATTGACAGGATGCTGAACCAGCACGGCGAGCCGTTTTTCGTCTGGCGACACATCCGCTGCCGTTACCCAGCCGCCCAGCCGGTTTTTTTCACTCAGTAAGGTGAGCGTATTAACCTGGTTCAACTTCCGCGAATCCAGCCGGTAAAGGCGTGTGGCCGGTTTGGGCTGGTTAATGCGTTGATTCGCCCGCTGTTTAGTAAGGAAATACACGTTGCCCTGAAAGGTAAAAACAGCTTCGCAGTCGAAATCCCATTCAGCCGGCGGCCAGGCTTTCTGATCCGGAAAACCAATGGGAACGCGGTAGAGCATGTGCGCGCCTACCACCGCTTTAGGATTAGGTTCCAGCACGAAATACAGCGCCTGGTCCCGGCGGGCATTACCGTTATTGCCGGTGTCCCCAATGATCAGAGTGTCTTTTAGCCGGGCCAGCGTTTCCCAGTCCTGGTTGGTGGCGCCAAAGATCGGCAGGCCTTGAAAAACATGGGCCGAATCCGCGTAATGTTTTTTCAGGAACGGTGGAATAATAACCTCCCCTGATTCATGAATTGCGAATAAACGGGCCTTATCACCCGAATCATTCAGCACCCAATAGGTATCCGGATATAAGGCGCTGGAAATGATGGCGCTTTGCTCGTCGATCGGTGGCAGCGTCACGCGGCCGGCCCGAATTTGGGCAGCGCTAGGAACCAGACCGGCAATGCACAATCCGATCACCAACCCGCGGCTGAATGATTTGACATTATTCATGGGTGTAATAGAAAAAGCGCAGGCATTCAAAGAAATCGTTGTGCCGAAAACCGATAGTCGTTTCGTTTACTACTTCAGCCCCCGGATACCAATGGCCGGCATAAGCGTCTTCTTCCCGTTTGAATTCGATTTCCACCAGGTAGGGGGAAGTGAGAATATGAGGTTTAAAATCCGTGCGTCTATCCAACGCTTTTTTTACGCCCGCCCGGATCAGGGCCCGAGCCTTGGCCGGATGTATACCAATAACACCTTTACCCAGCCCCTCTTTCACCGCCACGGTTTCGATGTCGGCAAAGCGTTCCCGGGCATAATCACAAATGGCTTTATCACCGGCAATGAAAACTACCGGAACCTTAAAGTATCCGGCAATGAGAGCGTTCCACTCCGCTTCCGCCACGGGTTTGCCATTCACCTTGAGGTGGTAAATTTTACCGTTCATGGTGTGTTTCAGAGTGGCATTGGGGGTTCCCGCCCGGGCGTGATAGCCCACCAAGACGACGGCATCAACCTCCCGGTCAATCCCGTCCATCATGGAATAGGGCGAGTGGGTCCAACCGCGAATGAGCTGGGCTTCCGGATGGATCATATCCGGTAAAAGATTACGGGCGGAACCGTGGGCATCGCGCACGATTATCAAGGAAGCACCGGCTTCCAGGGCCCCTTCAACGGCGGCGTTGACTTCCTGCGCCATGAGTTTGCGAAAATATTCGTGATCGCCTTTATGGAGTGTGGTTTCGTCCCAATCAATAACGCCCGAAACGCCCTCAATGTCAGCCGATATCAATACGGTCAGTGTTTTACTAATATTCATCTATTCCTCCTATTCCTCGCGTGGTCGTCAGAATCCGGCGTTCGTTTGAGGTTGTCCGAAACATATTAAAAATCCGGACAAAATGGATACTGAATTTATGGGGCCGTGCAAACGCCGTGGACATTGCTTGTTTTAGAAAACCAGCGCAGTACATTATAAGTACCTAAAAAGGTCAGGTTTGGTGGAACCGCAAAAATGAATGAGGGTATTTTCTACACATCAAGTGGTTAACAATGTCTGAAGAGCATGCAAATATCTGGTTTAAATACATCTTTATTGTTCAAGAAGGCGATCCGATCGAGATTGAGCTTGAGTTGGATGGCAACACCCTGGACCTGGTAAAGCCCGGGGTTGAAGAAATTCCCGAATGGGCCACCTTCAAGTTTTTGAAATGTCCTCAGTATGTCGAATGCAAGACCAATGCCCATTGTGCTATCGCCGCCAACCTGGCCCATATCGTAAATAAATTTAATAGCGTTTGGTCGTTCAATGAAATGGATGTCCTGGTGGAAACCGAAGAACGCTCTTTTGCCACGCACACCACCGCTCAGCGGGCTCTGGGATCCTTGTTGGGGATTATCATGACCACCAGCGGCTGCCCACCCCTGGATTTTCTCAAACCCATGACCCGGTTTCATCTGCCCTTTTCCAGTTTGGATGAAACTATTTTCCGAGTGGCCAGCATGTACCTGCTGGGGCAACATTTTCGGCGTAAAAAGGGGCTGGAACCTGACTGGACCATGTCCAAGCTCACTGAAAAGTATGCCAAGATTGACGATGTGAATGCCAATATTGTCAAGCGCCTCCAAAGCGCCACTGAAGTGGATGCCAGCATGAATGCGGTGATTGTTCTGGATTCTTTCTCCAAGATGCTGCCATTTTCACTCATGGATGAGCTCCAGAACATGGAATACCTATTCGAAGCTTTTGGGAACGATGATCTACCCGATCCCGTTGATAGTTGAAATATCCGCTTAGTCGCTTTACTATTTATATCCCTGAGTCCATTCCAAAAAGCCGGAACCCTCCCGGTTGTCTTCCCTGAGCCTGCCTGCCAGGTCGAAACGAAGCGAAAACCGGTCGAAGGACAGCCGGGAAGGTGATTTAATCGTAACTGAATCAACAAAAATCACCGGTCTACTCATATCACAACCGCCGCGACGGCCGGTACTCGGTATCCACCCCGGCCCGTAAATCCAACTGCTCGCGTTTGATATAATGCCGCTCCCAACTGCCCCGGGCGTACCAGACCCAGTACAGGGAAGTTGACACCATATTACTTAAAAACATGGCCCACCAAATTCCCAAGGCGCCCATTCCCACGGTATAGGCCAGCACATAGGCCAGTGGCAGACGGATTCCCCATAGCCGGGTAATATTGATAAACATAATGGGTTTGGTATAGCCGGCACCCTGGAAGGCAGCCTGGGGCAGGAACATGCTGCCGAAAACGACTACGGAAAATGCCAGGATGCGGATAAATTCTTCGCCGGTTGCGATCACACCCGGATCGTTGGGCACAAAGAACGCCACAAAGTACTGCCCGGAGAAGAAGGTTACGGTCATACCGATGGTGAGATAAACGAATACGAATGCCGCTCCGCGTTTCACCGTGCTGCGGGCACGCTGATGTTTACGGGCGCCCAGATTTTGTCCGATGAAGGTTGTCGCTGCCTGGCCGATACCCATGGCCGGAAACAGAAACAACATGGTGAGACGATTCACGATACCGAAAGCGGTAATGACAATGGCGCCGAAGGAATTCACAATCCCGTTCATGATGATAAAACCCAGAGCCGTGGCCGTTTGTCCCACGGAGCCGGGAATTCCGATACGCAAAATATCGCGTATCAAATTACGGTCGGGCCGCAGGTCGAATAGCCGCAGTTTAACGCCAAACTGTTTACTGATCAGGAAGACCAATCCCACTGTTGCCGCCAAGCTGCGCGCCAGAACGGTTGCCAGGGCGGCGCCCGCGACACCCATCTCCGGAAAAGGTCCCCAACCGAAGATCATGAAGGGGTCCAGCACCACATTGACCGAAACGGCAATGACCTGTACAATCAAGGGCGAAACCGTATCACCGTAACCCTGCATGATACCACTGTAAACGAAGTAGAGAAACAGGGCCGGCATTCCGGCAAAAAGAATTTTCAAATAACGGGCAACACCCGGTAGAATATCCGGCGGTGTTTGGACGGCCCGCAGAACCGGTTCCGCGAAGACCAGACCCAGGATCACCACGAATAATGCAAAACCCGACATAGTGAGCACTACCTGACCGGCGACCCGGGGAATGCGATGATGGTCGCCTTTCCCGGCAAATTGAGCGATGAGAGAGGTTCCGGCCATGGAAAAACCGGTGGCAACGGAAATGAAGAGAAACAGAATCGGAAAGCTGATTACCGGTGCTGCAACCGCATATTTGCCCAATCGACCCAGCCAAAAAATATCAGCGATGTTGTATAGCTGCTGAAGAAAGTTGCCAATCACCAAGGGTGCACCCAGCCATAAAAGATTCTTAAGAATCGGTCCTTCCGTAATAGGAACGTTCTTCGAGAAAAACTGATTCAGGCGCATAATATTCGATAGATAGTAAATTTATAGAATAATGCAAAGGCAATTAATTCAAGTGCTTTATGAACCCGGCCTGGAATGGGAAAAGTGATTTGGAGCCGGTACAATGCAGGTTAAAATTGATCATGATTTTAGCGGCTGATCCAGTGACTACCCAAACACGTCAAACCTGGGGTGATAAGCATTACAACAATTACAATCATTACCTGCGTAAACGCTATGGCGAGCGCGTGTATAAAGTATCGCTTCAGGGCGGATTTACCTGCCCCAACCGGGATGGAAGCATCGGCCGCGGCGGTTGCAACTATTGTAATAACGATAGTTTCGTACCACCGTTTCTCAATCCGGAAATGCCAATTCAGCGGCAACTAATGACGTCCATTCCATTTTTACAGCAACGCTACGGCGCCGACAAGTACATTGCCTACTTTCAAGCTTATTCCAACACCTATGCCGAACTGGATGAGTTGAAAACTTTATATGCGGCGGCGGTGGAGCATCCTGATGTGGTGGGGCTGGACATCGGCACCCGGTCCGACTGTGTGGATGAGGAACTGCTGGTGTATTTGGCCCGGTTGAATGAGCGGGTCCCGGTGACACTGGAATACGGTATCGAATCCATTCATGCGGCGACCCTGGCGTGGATGAATCGCGGCCATGATTTCCAGTCGGTGGTTGACGCAGTGGCCTTGACAAAACGGTTTGGACTATCCGTGGGCGGGCATATAATTCTGGGTTTCCCGGTTGAGACGGTCGACATGATGCGGGAAACCGGCTTGGCGGCCAATCAACTGGGACTGGATTTTTTGAAAATTCATCAGTTGCAGGTGGTGAAAAAAACCGTGCTGGCGAAACAGTTTCAGGCCGATCCATTCAAAATGTTTTCACCCGCGGAGTACGTGGCGCTGGTCTGTGATATATTAGAGCAATTGAATCCGGGAATCGTGATTCAGCGGTTGTTTGGAGCCGCGCCACTCGATTTGTTAATTGCCCCGCACTGGGGTAACACTATTCCCGAATTATTGTACTGGTTGGAATCGGAGTTAACACGACGCGGAAGCTGGCAGGGATCAGCTTACGATTCCGGGCGGTGGGTAGTAAAAAATTGATCCGAATAATTCGTAACGGATGAGGGAAAAGGGATTTTATAATGCAGAAAAATGATTGGGCGTTGATTTTAGGAGCTTCCAGCGGTTTTGGTGGCGCGGCGGCGCGGGCATTGTCGAAAGCGGGTGTGAATATTTTCGGGATTCATCTGGATCGGAAAGCTACCTTAGCCAATGTGGATGCTATTATCGCTGATATAAAAGCCGCCGGACAGAAAGCCATTTTTATCAATATGAATGCCTCGGATGCCGAGAAACGGGCCGGGGCGGTGGAACGCATGCAAGCGGAAATTGGTGACGGCCGAGTGAAAATTCTGCTCCACTCTTTAGCTTTTGGTACCCTGAAGCCGTTTTTTTCAGATGAAGCTAAAGACGAGATTAATCAGACTCAGGTCGAAATGACGCTGAATGTCATGGCCAATTCACTCATTTACTGGACCCAGGATGTCCTTCGGGCGGGATTGTTGAAAAAGGGTTCCCACATTTTTGGGATGACCTCGGCCGGAAGCCACCGGGTCTGGAAGAGCTACGGCGCCATTTCCGGCGCCAAATCCGTTTTGGAATCGAGTCTGCGGCAGATTGCCACGGAATTGGCCACCGCCGGTATTGCGGCCAATGCCATTCAAGCGGGCGTGACCGACACACCGGCATTGAGGAAGATTCCGGAAAATTTAAAGATGATCGAGTATGCCTTGTCCCTTAATCCCGGTAAACGCCTGACCCAACCGGAAGATGTGGCGCAAGCCCTGGTGGACATCGGTTTATCGGAGAATACCTGGCTTACGGGAAATATTATCCGGGTTGACGGTGGCGAAGATATCGCCGGATAAGCCTACTTATTTTATCGTGGATTTAAGCCGGGAAAAGTTATCAACCTGAAACCGATTTCGGGCCTAGCCAAATTATTTTAATATCGGACAGCAATGGGAAATAACCTTCCCGGCTATAGGGAAACCCGGTTTCAATAACCCGTTTCCAGCACAGCCATCCTGCTGGTCAATTCCTTCGGATTCCAAATCCAAAGCTCACATCCGGGGTGGTGCTAACCCGGGCATCTTCCGAGCTGAAGATCACGAATTCCCATTCGGCATCCGGTCGAATTGCTAAACCATAGCTGAAGCCGGCCGCCGTGATGCCCAACTGATCGGTATTAATATTATAAAAAGGCGTATGTCCGTCCCATTGAGCGTAAAGTGTGACCTGATTGAATATCGGCCAGATGAGGCCAAACCGGAACCAGCCGACCCAATGACGCTGCTGGCCCGCCAATGGAGCGAACCGGCCGGCATACAACCCGCCCAAACCACCGTGTAGCTGGAGACTAAGCGTGGAAAAAGGAGTCAGGGGTTTGTGGAAAACAAACAAACCTCCATCCACCCCATCATTACCTGATAATCGTGAACTCCGACCAGTTGGGAATTCCACTATTTCCCCGGCCAGCCAGGTCGAATCGTCAAATAAATGCGTGAATCGTAATTGCACATCCCCAATACCGATCATCGGTTGATCGAGTCGAAATCCGTTAACTCGGTAATGAAATTGATTCGGTGGGAATTCACTTCGACGGCCCTGAGGAAATCCGAGCGCGCGATGGAAGCTGTAAATGAATCTGTCCAAATTTCCGGGAGTATGACGCACAATGGGTATCGCCAGGGCAAGTTCCCAGTGGTCCCGTCCGGCATAATGTACTGTGAATTCAAAGGCTTGGGTTTCGCCATCTAAATAAACAGTATCTTGTATTGCATTGGTATAGGAGCCAATGTTGGCCACCGCCATATCGAAATCATAGCCAAATTGTTGGGATGCATTCGGGATAGTAATGTTGGCAGGTAGGGGAAAAATGCGGATAAATGGATTCTGATCCCGGGTTGGCAGCCCGAGAGATTGGGCAATTAGTGAAAGGGGAAAAATCAGGAGGAGGGTTTTGACCACGCTGGATGTTTTCAGCAGATAGTCAGCGTGACGGTGGATCAAGTCAAAGGCACCACCACGGAGATATTGGCGCCCCGGTTGGGATCGGCACGGTTGCTGTCGCAGCCATAAACACCAATAGTCTGCAATCCATAAAAGGCCGCCGAACACTTGGATTTATCCCCCGAATCAATGAGCCAGACCGAGAAGAAACGGTTCAAACGAGCATCATCGGTTTTCACACTGGCGCTGGCTTGGTGTTCGCGCCAAATTCGTTGAGTGACCAACAATTCCGGTGCGGTCAAACCGGTCCAGTCCTCTGATTTGAATTGTTTTGCGATTTGATTGGCCCGCTTACCAAAGGTTGATTTAGGAATTATTTCCAGATTAAAAAACAAAATATAAGGCTCCGGCTGCCGATCGGTCAGACCTGCCAGGGTTTGGTGAACCTGGCCGTTAGCCGTTTCTGCTTCGTCCGATGAAACGTAAGGTTTGGCGAATTGGGGTTGAACCGGGACACCTTTAACAGGTTTTATCGCCAGTTCATCCACCAACTTAGCGATATCCGCCATTTGAAATTTTAAGGGGGGCAAGATCAACGTCTGATCCAGTCCGAACTGCCTTGCCCGGCGCATCTTTCCGACTTGATCTTCATTAAATATTGCGTTAGCCGGAATCTGCTTAGCCCAGTTCTTGAGATTATGTTGTTCGTAAAATTCATGACTGCGATTTGCGATCGAACCGTAATCCATCTGGATTGTCCTTACGGATATAATTCTTCGATTACATGTAAACTGTTTTACTCACCGGTTTAATGCAAGCAAAAACAAAACCAAAATAATAATCAGCAAAAAAGAAGTCTGGTATTGGATCGAACCAACCGATTAAATGAGGAGCAGAAGGCGCGTGTGGAAAAACAGAATTGTCATTTCTTTAAGCCGTTTTGCTTAAGCCAGGCAACCGTTTGTTTCAGACCCGTTTTATAAGGTGTTGGTCGATAGTCAAAGGCTTGATTGAATTTAGCCGAGCTGAAATGGTAGTCATATTCATTCTGGTAGAG
>CAZIWX010000053.1:0-17386 GCA_964543125.1 uncultured Lentisphaeria bacterium
ATGCGGGCCTGGAAACCCGGATTGAAGCCTTTCTGGATATTGTCCAGCGTTACCTTAACCTGGCGGGTCCTAAAACTGAATCCCGGCCGGAGTACGGCTTTCTATCCGCCCGTGCCATTTTGGGAAACGGCAAGTTTCATTTCATCTATTTAAACGGCGCCGTTCTCCAAATGTCCGATCCCCGCATTCGCATTTTGTTCCCGTCCATGAGCCAGGTAAGTTCCCAGGCTCTAAGCGCTGTATTTCGGCACATGAACATCGACGCCATGGTACTACCCGTCATGGATGAACGGGATTTAAAAATCGGCCGCGGAAACTCCACCTGTAAAGAATGTCTCCCGCTCCAGTTGACCCTGGGGGCGTTCATTCGCTATTTGAAGGACGAGCGTAGACCGGATGAATTCACCATTTATTTCATGCCTACCGCCGACGGGCCCTGCCGCTTCGGCCAATATCAGGATTTCATGGGCGACTGGATCAAACGGAATCAGATTCCCAATGTAGCTTTAATATCCCTGGATGGCGAAGACGGTTACGCCGGCCTGGGCAGCAGCTTTGCGTTGAAAGCCCTGCGCGCCGCGATGATCGCCGATCTTTTTGACGATATCTATTATGCGATTCAGATCAATGCCGTGGATCGGGTGGCTGCAACGCAACAATTCCATGAGATTTGGGATCGGGTGTTGGTGGATTTGGCGGCCCCGAAAATCGATCTGGATTCGTTACTGGCCAATGCCGTAGCCCGTCTAAAGGCAATTCCTCACCAACGGCCGCTCTCTGAAATTCCGACGATTTTAATGGTGGGGGAAATCTATGTTCGGAAGGAAGGTCTCAGCCGGCGCTGGTTGCCGGAGCGACTACTGGAACACGGCATTTTGGCCCACTGTGCGCCGATCCACGAGTGGACCATGTACCTCGATTGGTTAACCCACAAGAAAATCAATCGCAAAGATCCGCGCTACCGAACCTGGGTTAAAAACGAGATTAAAATTCAGATCGTTAAACGTATGGAGCGCAAACTAAAGCAGACACTGGCCGAGAGTGGCTGGTATCAGCCGCGGTTCATTGACATCGAACACATCATGGAGATTTCCCGCCATTTTATTTCGACCTGGTTGACCGGCGAGGCGGCTCTTACCACCGGCGGACCCCTGGCGGAAGTGGGGCGGGATTTCTGCGGCGCCATTTCTATCGGACCCTTCGGCTGCATGCCCAACCGGCTGAGTGAATCCATTCTCTACCCCTGCATGGACCGGGAGCATCTGGCGCCTTTCCGGCATGACCCGGAATTCCACCGTGTTACCCGGGAGGTTTCCAGTCTGCCGTTTCTTTCCATAGAAAGTGATGGCAATCCCTTCCCGCAGTTGATCGAAGCCCGGCTGGAGGCATTTGTGGTTCAAGCCCTGCGGATGCACAAGGTGCTCCGGCAGGCAAATAGTGTTCCGGTGAATTAGCTTATGTAATCCTCTCCGGATTAATACTCATAATACTGGAATAATCCTTGACTGCCGGTGAGGATCTTGATTTGAAAGTTGCAAGAAATTGAGGGCTAGCGCTCACCATCAAAAGGCTGAAATTGGGCGTGCGGATAAACACGATCCCGGCATCTACACTCAATATTTGCCGCGGGTGCCGGGTTTGAGTGACAGTGAATCAGAAACCAAAGGGGAGGGGAACCAATGTCAAAAACCCTGGCTTATACTCTGGCAATAATAATGTTTCTGGCGCTTCTGGCCGCGTGGAGTATGGGTTTATATCAGGTGATTATTGCTCCGGCGGGTGACTTGCCGATCTGGGGTAAAGTATTAATCACAATCGTCTTGGTAGCGCTACTTTTAGCGTTTCTGTATGTTATTATTGACCGGCTACGGTCGCGCAAATCAGAAAATTTGGAGGGTGTGAAATGGTAAAATGGGTTACGACGCCGACTGTTCCGGGCCGGGAGCTTGAATCGGATTTGGGGGTTGTGCGAGGGAATACTGTCCGTGCCCGAAATATCGGCCGGGATATTATGGCATTTTTACGGATGCTGGTGGGTGGTGAATTGCCGGAGTATTCAGCACTCATGGCGGAAGCCCGGGAACAGGCCACGGACCGTATGCTGCAACGCGCTGAAGAGATCGGTGCTGATGCGGTGGTCAATGTCCGGTATACCACAGCCATGATTATGCAGAGTACCGCCGAGATTTTGGCGTACGGGACGGCGGTTAAGTTAAAATAGCCTGCGAACCAAACTATTTTTAAAATGGCGGATAATAATTATGAGAACCGGGGTGTGCGCCAACCTTCGACAAGCAGGCACATCACTATTAGGATTGTTTCCCCGGGGTCTTCGAAGGGGTTCCGGACAATCCGGCAAGAGCTAGAAATTATATCTCGCCGGTTTAATATTAGCACAGTTCTATTCTTTGATCAATGAAGGAATCCCATGACCGGCTTTCAGGTGGCCGGCCGTGGCTATACGGAAAATCCGGGGTCATTTTCCAGCTAAGATTAAATTTTATTCATAATATTATTTATTGCTGGTATTCACTACCCACTGGTACCGAAATTGCTACTTCAAAAGGAAAGTTACTAATTTTAAGGAGGTTTTGCATGAAACGGTTTCTAATTCTAACAAGCAGTCTGGCACTGCTGTTTCTCTCAAATTGTGAGGAACCTAACGGGAGCCCCGTCATTGGGGATTTATCGGCCAGTAATTTGAACCCCTACACACTGGAAAAAGTAGTTTTAACTGCCAGCGCCACCGATCCTGAAAATGATGTTTTAACAGTAAGCTGGGAAGCCTCCGCAGGTTCTTTTAGTGGTGCGACTGATTCTGATACGGTTACCTGGGTTGCACCGGCTGCAGCGACAGCCGCAACCATTACGGTCACCTACTCCGACGGAAGTAATTCCGTTTCCCAATCGATTGACCTGACCGTGGGTGATCTGCCCCAACTGGCCTATGTCGGCAGCGCAACCTGCGGTGATTGTCACGTGGATATTTATGGTACTTTTATAGAAAGTGGCCACCCATACAAGTTCAATCTCGTTCATAATGGCGTTGCCCCAACCTATCCCAGTTTTGTAACTAACTATGTAACGGAATTACCAACCGGAGTCAGTAGTTGGAATGATGTAGCCGGTGTCATCGGCGGTTATGGTTGGAAAGAGCGGTTTGTCGGTATCGACGGCCAAATCATCGGGACGGGCGGCAGTGCGGTCTCCGCGGGAACTGGCCAAAATCAGCATAACTTCTTCGAGGGCTATGACTGGGGCTGGGTTGACTACCATCCAAATGATGTTAAGCCCTATAATTATTCGTGTTTTAAATGTCACACTACCGGTGCGGTTGAGACCGCTAATCCGGATAGCTCCTGGCTAAAGGTGCAGCTTGACATTACCGATCCCAATGACAGTCCGCTGGGCTATTTCGAATATGGCGGAATTCAGTGCGAAGCCTGCCATGGCAAGGGCAGTCAACATGCCGTCACCGGTAATACCGATTACATTGATCGTATAACCACGAGCCGGCTGGAAGGTGTAAAAAATGATGTAGTTGCCTTGTGCGGTGACTGCCATACCCGCAATGCTGACCGTTCCATTGCCGTCTCCGGTGGTAAAATCAAGCACCATGAGCAGTATGATGAATTTATCAGTACTGCCCATTACCAGGACGGTGGTCTGACCTGTATCTCCTGTCACGATCCGCATAAACGGGTTGAGTGGGAAGGTGACGGAATCAAAACAGCTTGTACGAGCTGCCATACCGACGCTAAATATCAAGTGACCGGCAGCATGTCATATCTTGAGTGTGTTGATTGTCACATGCCTTTTGCCGCTAAATCAGGTATTTCCCGTGGGACTTATGTGGGTGATATTAACTCTCACCTTTTCTCGATTTCAACCGATACAACCTGGAATATGATCAGTGACGATGGCGCCACGGTCCGGGTTGATAGCAATGGTAAGAGCCATTTATCGCTTGAATTTGCCTGCTATGGCTGCCATGATGACGGAAACGGTAACGGTGGTCACGAGACCTCACCGGGAAATCGCGTCGCGTATTCTGCTAAATCGAAGACGGACCTGTACAACCGGGCTTTGACGATTCACAGTTCTACCGTCGCTGCCAAGTGATGATCTAATTTCTTCCTGAAGGGTGATGAAAGGGGAGCTATCCGGCTCCCCTTTTGTTTATTGTGAGTTTTTAGGCCACCGTTTATCTTTACCGCCATGAAAGTATTGCTGGTAGAAGACGAAGCGCAGTTGGCGGTGGGTTTGGCTAATTTCCTGGAAGATAATGGCTTACAGATTCAGATTGAAGCAGATGGGGCCCGGGCACTGCGGGAACTCGAGCAGCACCATTATTCCGCCGTTATACTGGATTGGTTGCTGCCGGGAATAGACGGTATTGAAATCTGTAAAAAACTGCGAGCCCGGCATGATCTAACCCCCATTCTCATGTTAACGGCTCAATCATCGGTTAAACATCGGGTTGCAGGCCTTGAAACCGGTGCCGATGACTATGTCACCAAACCCTTTTATCCGGAAGAAATTTTATTACGCTTGAACAATCTTATTCGCCGGTGTCAGCAAATGCCGGTGACAAATTATAAAGCTTTGGGGTATTTATTTTCACCTTTGGAGCGGCGGGTCACGTGTGGGGAAACATCTATCGAACTATCCGGGAAAGAGGCCGATATTTTACTTCTGTTGTTCGAAAATCTGGGTACGGCAGTTGCCCGGAAGACATTTTTGGAACAGGTGTGGGGCTATAACTTTGATCCCAATACGAATATCGTGGAAGTGTATATTAAAATGCTCCGGAATAAACTAGCCCTGATCAGCGCGATTGAGCTTATTAAAACAAAACGGGGCGCCGGCTATTTTATACCAGCCGAGTAATGTATAAAGACCTTCGCACCCGGCTCCTTCTCTCTCAAGGGCTAACCCTGGCCGGCATTATGCTGATCGTTACCCTGCTCCTCTGGCAACTGTTAGCTCGTAGTCTTATCTCGAATCTTGATCAATTTTTACACCAACAAGCTGACAATTTCAAAGCCACCATCGTTGTCAGTGATTCCACGATATCATTCTGCGACCTGAATCCCGAGTTTGTGCATTCCAAGCGGATTGAGGATGAGATCCCATTCTACATGCAGTTGCTGGATACCAATTATCAAACGATCATGCTCTCAGGGAGTCTCAAGGGCCAGGCCCTGCATCCTGAAGGCAAATTCCCGTTACACGAAATCCAGCGAACGGTCAGGCACGGAGAAGATAGACTACGCCAATTAATTACGCCCGTAACCTATGCAGGCAAGCGGGCGGGCTGGTTGATTGTTAGTGTTTTTTACTACTATCTCGACAACTTCCGCCATCGGCTGTTTTCGGCCCTGACTCTGATTACGGGGCTGACCTTGGTGTTCCTCATTATTATTAATGTCGTTTTCATACGGTGGTCATTAAAACCCGTGCAGGATTTGGCGGAGCAGGTGAATGAACGAGCAAGTAATAATATACTTGACCCTTTGCCGGTACCGAACAGCGCTGATGAATTTGCCTATCTGACCAAAACTTTCAATAATTTGCTCAAAACCGCTAAGACATCACTGGCGGAAGTCGAGCGTTTTAGCGGGGATGCCTCGCATGAGCTTAAAACACCCCTGGCGGTTATCCGTACAAAACTGATAAAACTGGATAGAGACCATACTCCGGAACAATCAGATGCTCTAACAGCGATTCATCAGGAAGTTGTTCGAATGCAACAAACCATTGATAACCTCCTAATCCTTAGTCAGGCAAATTTAAAGTATACCCTGAAAAACGAGGTTGTCTGGCTAAACGACTTTATTGCTGATTCCATATCCCGAATCGAACATATTTATCGTTCGAAAAAGATTAATTATGACCTGAGTGAGGTGGCGTCTCTTAAAATCAACACGGATCTTTACCTCCTCTATTTGGTTTTTAATAATCTTTTGAAAAATGCCGTGTTGTATTCCCCGCCCGGCAGCACCATTCACATTCTGGCGTCAGCCGAAGAGCAGCCCGGCCACATCGTCATCAGAATATCTGACAAAGGTCCGGGTGTTCCGGAAGAAAAAATAGCGCGGCTGTTTACGCGTTTTTACCGCCTGGATTCAAGCCGGTCCCGAGGGTCGGGCGGGAGCGGGCTGGGTTTATCTATCGCCCGATGGGCGGCTGATATGCTGAACGGACAATTGAAGTTAAAAAACGCCGAGCCGGTAGGTTTAATTGCAACTCTTAGATTACCCGCGGAACCTGATCCGAAGTACGAATCATAAAATCTATTCGTACCGTGAACGGTAAGCCGGTTAAGGACTCCGAATGAACCGGAAACAGGCGTGCGATTTAATATTTTTTCGGTAGATAGGTGGTAGTATCTTTTTTACTGAGAGTCAATTTTAGCTGCTTGATCGAGCACTATACTTGATAATCAATAGCCGATTAAGGAACGAAACCGAAAACTGTAGTAGTGCCTGAAAATTCTTAAGCCGTTTCAAAGTGTCAACCAAGCCTACCGCAAGGTCAAAATCCATCAAGCGGAACTAAATACCTTCCGGGATAACCTGAACCGGATGCTGAAGCGGGTGAATCCACGGGAATCCGAAGAATATCACAAAAATCTGATCAGGGAGTTTCTTAAGGATACTTTTTATCGGACCGAGTTTTACATCAATACCAAGGACCGCTTCGACTTGGCAATCCATAACGGTAAATCAAATCATTCCAGTGTCGGCATCTTATTCGAAACTAAAAAGCCGGGTAATTCCAATGAGATGGTCCGGCTTGCAAAGCCTAACACCAAAGCACTCCGGGAATTGCTCCTCTACTACTTCCGGGAAAGTATCGGTAACGGCAATAAAGAGGTTTGCTATCTAATTGCCACGGACCTGTACGAATGGTTCATTTTTAATACGGTTCAGTTTGAAAAACTGTTTACGGGTAACCGGGAGCTGGTAAAAATTTTTAAGGAATTCGAAACCGGCCGGTTAGCCGGCAAAACTACCGATTGGTTTTATACAAACATCGCCGGGAAAGCCATCGACGAGGTGCTGGACAAGCTTGAGTGTACCCACTTCAATTTGCGGGATTACACAAAATTCCTTGAACCGGATTATAACGGTAGTTTTTCCAGGCTTATCACGCTGTATAAGCTGTTTTCACCGGCGACACTCCTTAAATTGCCTTTTGCCAACGACAGCAATACCCTGAATAAACCCTTTTACGATGAACTATTGCACATCATCGGGCTGACCGAAGTCAAGGTCAAAGGGAAGAAGCTGATCCGGCGGAAACCGGTTAAAGAACTGGATCGGGCTTCACTGCTGGAAAACACCATCGATCAGATCAAATTCAACGACAAGCTCAGCGACCTGAAGGAATCACAAAAATACGGTGAATCGGATGATAAGCGCAGCTACAATGTCGCTTTGGAACTGGTCATTACCTGGATCAATCGGATTCTGTTTCTGAAACTGTTGGAAGCTCAACTCCTGAACTGGCATCCAAGGGACAAGACTTACAATTTTCTCGAAATTAAGCGAATTCCTGATTTCGACGAACTGAGCGTCTTGTTTTTTAGAGTACTGGCCGTGAAAATGGATGAGCGGCAATCCGCGGTGCAACAAGCATTTCCCAATATTCCTTACCTGAACAGCTCATTGTTTGAAATGACGCCGTTGGAACATCAAATCTTTACCATCAGCAATCTGCGGGACAATCAACCTTTACCACTGTATAACCGATCCATTCTGAAACAATCCGCACGCTTTAAGAAAACAGCCGAATTAAATGCCCTGGAATACCTGTTTGAATTTCTCAATGCCTACGATTTCAGCAGTGAAACCAGTGGCGATGAAGTCCAGGCCGACAACAAGACCCTGATCAATGCATCCGTGCTGGGGCTCATTTTCGAGAAGATCAACGGCTATAAAGACGGTTCCTTCTTCACGCCGGGCTTTATCACCATGTATATGGCCCGGGAAGCCCTGCGCCGGGCGGTGGTGGACAAATTCAATCTAGTGAACGGCTGGCAATGCCAATCGTTGACGGATGTGTATAACCAAATCATGGATAAAGCGGCTGCCAATAAGATCATGAACAGCCTGCGCATTTGCGATCCGGCGGTGGGCTCGGGACATTTTCTGGTTTCAGTTTTAAACGAATTTATTGCCATCAAACATGAGTTGGAAATCCTCATGGATGACGCGGGTAAATTGCTACATAAAGCGTATAGCATCCATGTTGTAAACGATGAATTAGCAATAACGGCCAACGACGATGGGGAATTATTTGAGTATCGTCCCATGAATCAGGAAAGTCTGCGGGTTCAGCGCACGCTTTTCCGGGAAAAACAGACCCTCATTGAGAATTGCTTGTTTGGTGTGGATATCAATCCCAACGCCACCAAGATCTGCCGGCTGCGGTTGTGGATCGAATTGCTGAAAAATGCTTATTACAAGGATGCCCAACTAATTGAGCTGGAAACCCTGCCCAACATCGACATCAACATCAAGGAGGGGAATTCCCTCATCAGCCGGTTTCCGTTGGATGCCGATCTGAAACAGGCATTGAAAAAGAGCCGCCATACGATTGATGAATACAAAATGGCGATCCAAACCTATCACCAATCCACGAATCGGACAGCGCGGAAGCAGCTACTTGAATTGATCGATAAAATTAGGAACGATTTCCGGACGGAGATCCAGGCTAACGACCCGTTAATGAAAAAGAAGCTGAAATTGGAAACGGAGTTCGCCAATAAGTATGGTCCGCAACAGATGTTTAATCAGGTTGTGACCGCCGCCCAGAAAAAAGACATGACCAAACTGGCCAATGAGATTCAAAAATTGGATGCGGAGATCAAAGCCATTCAATCCAGCAAGATTTATGAGAATGCCTTCGAATGGCGGTTTGAGTTCCCGGAAGTATTGGATGTGGATGGTAATTTCATCGGATTTGATATGGTGATTGGGAATCCGCCGTATATTCGTCAGGAACAATTCAGCAGCGATAAGCCCTATTTAAAGGCTAATTACCAAACCTATGCCGGAACAGCCGATCTGTATGTGTATTTCGTGGAATTGGGATTAAACCTGTTACAGGGAAAGGGTCAATTCGGTTTCATTCTGCCCAATAAATGGATGCGAGCCGGGTACGGGAAAAACCTGAGGGAATATTTGAAGCAACGACAATTGCATGCCATCGTTGATTTTGGTGATTTGCCGGTGTTTGAAGAAGCCACGACTTATCCCTGCATTATGGCCATTACACCTGAATTTAAAACATCCACTTTTCAGGCGGCCAATGTGGATACGCTGAAATTCCCGGTGTCACTTGACGAATATGTTACCTCACATGCGATGCAGGTGGATAGCAATCAGTTGAATCCGAGTGGCTGGGTCCTGGCTAATCAGGCTGAACAGGCGTTATTGAAGAAATTACGAACTCAGGGTAAACCGCTGGGGGAATATGTTGATGGCAAAATTTACTACGGCATTAAGACCGGTTTGAATGAAGCCTTTGTGATTGATGAGATGACGCGTCAGCAGTTGATCCAAACTGATTCGCATTCGGCGGAGATTATCAAACCATTTCTGGCGGGCCGGGATATCAAACGGTACCGGCAACCCGTGAGCGATAAATATTTGATCTTCACACGACGAGGAATTGATATCCAAAAGTATCCGGCGATACTTGAATATTTAGGAAAATACCGGGAACGACTTGAACCTAAACCTAAAGATTTCAAGGGCAATAATTGGCCAGGTCGGAAGCCAGGAACTTATAAGTGGTATGAGATTCAGGATGCTGTTGACTACTATGAAGAGTTTGGGAAGCCGAAGATCATTATTCCGGCAATTGTAAAATCTGCAAACTATGCATTTGATCCAAACAATCAGTATGGTAATGACAAAACTTCGATTATCCCTACTGACGATTTAGCCCTTTTAGGTATTCTTAATTCCAGACTGATTGATTTTTACTTAATGCATATAGCTTCGACAAAACAGAATGGGTATTTCGAATACAAACCGGTGTATGTTTCTCAACTACCTATAATAAAATGTGATGACAATTCAATTTCTAACCTTGTTGATCAAATTCTCGCTGCCAAACGTGCTGATCCGTCAGCGGATACGAGTCAGTTGGAAGCCCGGATCGATCAGATCGTGTATGGGTTGTATGGTTTGACGGAAGAGGAGATCATGATTGTTGAAGGGAAGGTATGACCTATAGCCCGGAGATCCACCATCGCCAGTCGTTACGATTAAAAGGCTATGATTATTCCAAACCGGGATTGTATTTCATCACGATTTGCACCCAAAATCGGGAATATTTATTTGGTGATGTGTCTGATGGTAGGATGGTTTTGAATGCCGGGGGCCGGATTGCACAAACCTGTTGGTTGGATATTCCGAACCATTTTCCCCATGCCATTTTGGATGAATTCATCATCATGCCGAACCATGTTCATGGGATTATCATTATAAAACAATCCAAACAAAATACAGGGGCGAAAAATCTTTCGCCCCCACAAAAACAATCATCTGACAACAATATATCATCTGACAACAATTTTTCGCCCCCACAGGGATTGCCTGAAAATAATATTTCATCTGGACAACAATTTCGATCCCCATCCGGAACAATCGGGTCGATGGTTAGGGGATTCAAGATTGGTGTTACCAAATGGTTTCGGCGGAATACCGAGATTTACACGGTCTGGCAGCGGAATTATTATGAGAACATTGTCCATAGTGAAAAAAGTTTAAACCGGATTCGGAAATACATCCTGGAGAACCCATTAAAATGGCAGGCTGACCGGTTTCTTGTTTCCCCTAAAAAAAATACCTGAATATTTTTTTATAAAAGGTCGGAGTGAAAGATTGATCAGATCGTGTATGGGTTGTACGGGTTGACGGAAGAGGAGATCATGATTGTTGAAGGGAAGGTATGACCTATAGCCCGGAGATCCACCATCGCCAGTCGTTACGATTAAAAGGCTATGATTATTCCAAACCGGGATTGTATTTCATCACGATTTGCACCCAAAATCGGGAATATTTATTTGGTGATGTGTCTGATGGTAGGATGGTTTTGAATGCCGGGGGCCGGATTGCACAAACCTGTTGGTTGGATATTCCGAACCATTTTCCCCATGCCATTTTGGATGAATTCATCATCATGCCGAACCATGTTCATGGGATTATCATTATAAAACAATCCAAACAAAATACAGGGGCGAAAAATCTTTCGCCCCCACAAAAACAATCATCTGACAACAATATATCATCTGACAACAATTTTTCGCCCCCACAGGGATTGCCTGAAAATAATATTTCATCTGGACAACAATTTCGATCCCCATCCGGAACAATCGGGTCGATGGTTAGGGGATTCAAGATTGGTGTTACCAAATGGTTTCGGCGGAATACCGTGATTTATACGGTCTGGCAGCGGAATTATTATGAGAACGTTGTCCACAGTGAAAAGAATCTAACCCGAATCCGGAAATACATCATGGAGAATCCATTAAAATGGCAGGCTGACCGGTTTCTTATTTCCCCTTAAAAAAATACCTGAATATTTTTTTAAAAAAGGTCGGAGTGAAAGATCGATCAGATCGTGTGTGGGTTGTACGGGTTGACAGTGGCCGGTGAATTTAGGGTTACGGCTACCGGGGGGATATAGAGATTCCAGGTTCAAGTAACGAGGCTCGGCGGCGGAAAACCCAAAAACGGGAAACCTTTTAAAAGACATCCTGCTTGTAAGGATAAACACATCGGTTACATTACTGCCCTTATTTGAGGTAGTCCATGTTTGAAGAATTAAAAGACCAACATAGTAAATTAAAACAGCGTCTCGATGCGCTAAGGGGGCATCTTTGACCATACCGCGATGGGGTCGGAGCTAGCCGGTCTGAAAAACAAATCGATTGCGCCCGATTTCTGGGATAATCCCCGGGAAGCTCAAAAAATATTACAGCGCGTTCACCTGCTTGAATCCAAGGTTACCGATTGGGAAAACCTGGTCACCAGGGAAGAAGATTGCGAGGTTTTGTTCGAGTTAGCCGATGAAGAAGCGGATGCCGGTCTGGAGGGCGACATTGCCGAGGCGGTCGAAACATTCCAAACCGCGCTGGATGATTTCGAGCTCCGCCGGATGTTGAGCGCTGACGATGATCCGCTGGACGCGATTCTCACCATCCATCCCGGCGCCGGTGGCACGGAATCTCAAGATTGGGCTTTGATGCTGTTTCGTATGTATACCCGCTATTTTGAGAACCGGGGATTCGACTATAAAGTCCTGGATTATCAACCCGGAGAGGAAGCGGGCATTAAAGATGCCACAATCGAAGTGAAAGGTGATTTTGCCTTTGGATACTTAAAGGCCGAAAATGGGATTCATCGTCTGGTGCGGATCAGTCCATTTGATGCCAATAGCCGCCGCCACACGTCATTTGCCTCCGTATTTGTGTACCCTCTGTTTGATAACGAAATCGAAATCACCATTGATCCCTCGGACCTGAGAATTGATACTTACCGGGCCAGTGGGGCAGGCGGTCAGCATGTCAATAAAACAGATTCTGCCATTCGCATTACACATATCCCCAGCGGCACCGTGGTGCAGTGTCAAAATGAACGCTCGCAGCACAAAAACCGGGACATGGCTCTGAAAATGCTTAAAAATCGTCTGTATCAATTAGAGCGCGAAAAGGAATTGGCTAAAAAACAGGAACGGGATGCGAATAAATCCGATATCGCCTGGGGCAACCAGATTCGCTCGTATGTTTTTCAGCCCTACACCATGGTTAAAGACCATCGCACCAAAGAAGAAACCGGCAATATCAACGCGGTAATGGACGGTCGCATTGATCCATTTATAAAAGCGTATTTGTTGAACACTATGGGAAATTCAGACGCATGAGCCAGAAATCATTAAAAGAAATCATTAATCAACGCCGCGGCAAGATTCATGATCTCCGGGAAATGGGTATTAATCCCTATCCCTACAAATTTAAGCGCAGCCACACGATTGCCGAAGCGCTTGATCGATTTGAAGATATCAAGGAAAAGACCGAGGTAACCCTGGCCGGCCGGCTGATGACGATCCGGATCATGGGTAAGGCCAGTTTTGCCCACTTCATGGACGGCACGGGTAAGATGCAGCTCTATATCCGGCAGGATGATGTGGGAGAGCAAGCCTACAAAGTCTTCAAGATGCTGGACACGGGGGATTTTATCGGTTTGAAGGGCACTTTAGTCGCCACCCGCACCGGTGAGAAAACACTGAGGACCGGTGAACTTACTCTTTTGGCGAAAAATTTACGCCCCCTGCCCAACATTAAGGAAAAAGACGGCGAAACTTTTGATGGTTTTGAGGATGTGGAGCAACGCTATCGAAAACGGTACTTGGACCTCATCGTTAATCCCGAGGTTAAAGAGACATTTATTCTACGGGCGAAAATTTTTCAAGCCGTCCGTGAATTTTTCAACCAGCAGGGATATCTGGAAGTCGAGACGCCTATCCTGCAACCGCTTTATGGTGGTGCGAATGCGCGCCCTTTTACTACCCACCATAACACATTGGATGTGGATTTATACCTGAGAATTGCGGATGAACTTTACCTCAAACGCCTCATCATCGGCGGATTCGAGAAAGTATTCGAGTTCTCCCGGAATTTCCGGAATGAAGGTATGGATCGAAACCACAACCCCGAGTTCACGGCTGTAGAATGGTACGAAGCTTATGTGGACTATTTTTATCTCATGGATCAGGTGGTGGCGTTGTTTAAGACTTTGGTAAGAACCCTGGGGAAAAATGAATTTGAGTTTAATGGTCACCTGGTCGATCTGAGCCGGACTTTTCACCGGGCCACCATGCAGGAATTGGTTGCCGAATATATTAAAATTGACCTGAGTGCGGCTGACGAGGGCTTGCTTAAGAAAGTTTGCCGGGAACACCGGATCGCCGTTGCCGAAGAGGCTAATTACGGACAACTGTTGGATGCTTTGTTTGACGAATTGGTGCAACCCCACCTGATTGAACCAACATTTGTGACTGAATACCCCAAAGCCGTTTCACCTTTGGCTAAAATTAAGCGCGATAGTGATGGAACCTTTGTAGAGCGCTTTGAATTGTTCATTGCCGGCAGCGAATTCGCCAACGCTTTCAGTGAGTTGAATGATCCCCGGGATCAGCGGGCACGCCTGGAGGCGCAAGCGAAACTCAGAGCGGCCGGAGACGAGGAAGCGCAGGTGGTTGATGAAGATTTTCTGCAAGCCGTGGAATATGGTATGCCGCCCACGGGCGGGGTCGGAATGGGGATGGACCGATTGGTTATGCTGTTGACGGGGAATCGGTCGATTCGGGATGTCCTGCTTTTTCCGCAGATGCGTCCTGAGCGGCACACTTCGGAGGGATAGCCTGCCCCGTGCCTTATGCCGCTTATTTAGCCCGCCGCTACCTGTTTGGGCGGCACCGCATCAAATTTATTGCCTTTATCGCCCGAACCTCCATCCTGGGAATCGCGTTGGGGGTTACGGCTTTGATCATCTCCATTTCCGTCCTGCATGGCTTTAAAGCTGAGGTGACCCGTAAGATCATCGGGTTTGATGCGCACATTCGCATCGAAAACCTTTATGGTCAGCCCATTTTAGCGCCGGAAATATTAGTAAATCGCATTGACTCAATTCAGCAGGTAAAGCAGGCTTTTCCCATCCTGCGCGGTGAAGTGATGTTGCGAGCCGGAGGCGCCACCGATGGAGCGGTGCTGGAAGGTCTGCCCGTCAATACGCTGCCCGACCTTTATTCGGTTTCGCATAATCTGGTTTCGGGCACCCTGGATCTGGCGGATTCCGGTATTTTGATCGGGCAAGCCCTGGCTAAGCGCTTAAAGGTAAAAGTGGGCGCTAATATTTTATTATACAATCTGGAGTCCATCACATCCACTTCCTCCATTCCGTTCGTCCAAGCTGCTAGGATTAAAGGTATTTACGCCTCCGGGATGGTGGATTACGACAAAGCCTTCATCTACAGTAGTGATCATCTTGCGGAATCACTTTTTGAAATTTCAAACCAGGCTTCGGCCATCGGTGTTTCGCTCAACCGTTTGAGTGACACTCGGCCCGTTATGAATATACTTGAGAAATTGGTGACGTATCCAAACCTGGTTTTAAGTTGGGAAGAACGCCATCAGACGCTTTTTAACTGGATGAAGACCCAGGCATTTCCCATTATCATCATTTTCAGTCTTATCATCCTCATTGCCCTGGTGAATGTCTCCAGCACATTAATCCTGATTATTCTGGAAAAAACTCAGGAAATCGGCATCCTTAAATCACTGGGTACACCCCGTAAGCGGATCATGCAGATTTTTGCGCTAAAGGGTTTGTACATCGGTGCCCTAGGCGCCGGTATCGGCCTGATCCTGAGTCTGGGGTTCGGTTGGCTACAGATCCGGTATCACTTGATTCCGCTGCCTTCGGAGGTTTATTTCATGGATGCCGTGCCCATCAAATTTGTATGGGGCGATGTGGTGTTCATCAGTGCCGGAGCAGTCTTGTTTTCGGTCCTGGCCACAACTTTTCCGGCCTGGAAAGCCGGGCGCATTCAACCGGCTGAAGCCTTAAGGATGGATTAATGCAGTTTGAATGGTATCTGGCGCAGCGCTATTTATTCTCCCGCAAGCAAAACCGCTACATTTCACTGGTTTCCGCCATCTCCATCCTGGGCATGATGGTGGGTGTCGCCGCTCTCATCATTTCCATGGCTGTTCTGAATGGTTTTGAACAGGCCGTGACCGGGCGGATCATCAATTTCCTACCGCATCTCGTGTTGGAAAACCATTTTGACCTACCGGCGAGTTTTAAGAAAGATCCGGATTTTAAAACCGCTTATCGTTATACGGAGCGCAAGGCTCTGGTGGTTTTTTCCGGAGGACGGCAAATCGTGGACATCCAGGCGGTTGATCTTAAAAAATGGCCGGTGGAAAAAGGTGATTTGCCCTACGATTATTACGGTGACGGCCGATTACCCCGTCAACCGGGAGGTCTGCCGGGAATTGTAATTGGATATGATTTGTCGGAAAAGCTTATGATCGCCCTGGGAGACACACTCCGGTTACTTTCACCTTTGGATGCAGGCGCAACCGCCCTGCCAATGCCACAGTTGAGCTTCGTGGTGACGGGTATGTTTGATGCCAATGTGTTCGATTATGATAAGGTGCTGTGTTTTATAGATTATGCTGCCGGACGCCGGTTATTTCGCCAGAATACGCAGCCGACCGGCTGGCAGATCTGGTTGAAAGATTATCATCAAGCACGAGTATTTTATGAGCGGTATAACGCCGCAGCCGGAAAGCAGACGCTCCATACCTGGTTTCAGCGCAATCAAACCCTGTTTGAAGCCATGACGCTGGAAAAATGGGGCTCTTTCGTGGGCTTGAATTTTATCATTCTCGTGGTAGTCTTCAATGTTGTGAGTTCACTCATGATGTTGGTTTTGGAAAAAACGGGTGAGATTGGCATTTTGCGCGTTTTGGGAGCCACCACGGCAAAAATCAGACGCATTTTCATCATTCAGGGACTCATGGTCGCTTTAATTGGCATTGGCTTAGGAGCGATTCTGGGGCTGGGATTCGTCATTAGTCAAAGCCTCTGGCACTGGATAACCTTACCTCAGGATATTTATTACGTACCCTTCCTACCGGTGGAACTTGCGGGATGGGAGGTCGCTATCATTGTTATCACGGCACTTACGATTACCTGGTTGGCCGCCCGCTATCCGGCCCGTCGAGCGGCTGAGTTGGAACCGGTTCAAGCCATGAATTACAACCATTAAGGGTCACATGAAATCTCAGTCTACATTATCCGCCCGGGGAATTACCAAAACCTATCACTCTGCCGCCGAAGATATTCGCGTACTCAGGGATATCTCCCTGGAAATTCAAACCGGGGAGATCGTGGCCATCAGTGGTCCATCGGGCATTGGCAAAACCACTCTGCTGAATATCCTCGGTACGCTGGATCGTCCGGATGCGGGTGTTTTGGAAATAGCGGGTGAACAACCATTCGGTTTGAATGATGTCATGCTCAGCGACTTTCGGGCGCACCATTTAGGATTTGTGTTTCAATTTCATTTTCTCCTACCGGAATTCACCGCGTTGGAGAATGTCATGCTGCCGGGGCGTATATTGGATCGGGAGCGGGCTAAACTGGAAGAGCGCTCAAAGATTTTATTGGAGGCCGTGGGACTTGGGCACCGGGCGGAACACAAACCTTCCGAGCTCTCCGGTGGCGAGCGTCAACGGGTGGCGATTGCACGGGCTTTAATGAACACGCCCACCCTAGTTCTCCCTCTGGGACTTGCA
>CAZIWX010000054.1:0-16786 GCA_964543125.1 uncultured Lentisphaeria bacterium
CGGGTAACTTCCCGGCCCCGGATATCGTAGATCACCAGCTTTACCCGGCCGGCTTGCGGCAGGTCAAAGCCGATGGTGGTCACCGGGTTGAAGGGATTGGGGTAGGCGTTTAATATTATCTTATAACACCATGTTTCAATAAATAGACCAATGTAAAAGTGAAAATCCGTGAGCTTACAGTCTTTACCTCGTTCCCAATGCTACCAAAGCATGATTATAATAATTGTGACCAACCGCCACTGCAAAATCACCGGCCATGGCCACACTATACCAAGCTACATCACCCCCATAAAGCGATTTGATTTCCGGATAAAGGTACCATGATACACCATTAAAGTGGGAAATTTCACTTCCCTGACCCACAACCAGGAAATCCTGATTCGTGTTCCCTCTGATTTTATACTCTACCCAAAGATTAGGATCGTTCATTTTGATAAAAGTCGAATTGAACGGTAAATACTGAAAACAACCTGCAAATCCAGCAATCAGCACTTCATTTGCGTTATTGGTCCACAACGCGTGTCCTGATGTTCCTTCACTATCAGAATTATTATTCCTGCCCTGGGCCACTTTATTTACGCTCCAATAAAACTCATACACCTTATCCCAACCTGACCCATTCCAAGTCAGCATAGCCTCGCCATAAGGCACTGAAAACATGGAGAAACCGACGATCCAGATATGATCCGCATCCAAGCCCCAGATATCATACAAATCAAAGGGCGTCCCGCTCTCCAGCCTGGTGAACCCGCTTCCGTCGTAGTGTACAATCGATCCATGATTCCCCACAAAGTACACATCCTCCGGCGAACTGCCCCAGATGGCGTTACCAGCGCAGGCATTGACACCAACACCGTTTGATGAGAACCGATAATATGTCCATTTTATCCCATCCCAATGGAACGGAGAACAACCGTTTGTTACCCAGATATCATTCGTTGTCAATGCGAAGATGCCGGACAAGTCATTTCCTACCAGACCCACTTGATCAATAATCCACTGGTGCCCATCCCACTTGGCAAGGTTATACCTCCCACTATCCGTCTCGATATTCCCCACCGCCCAGATATTGTTCTCGTCGATAATGGCCACATCGTTGAAGTAACTCCCGTAGCTTCCCAGCGTGTCGATCGTCCAGGTGAAATCGTGACTGGTGGTGTCGAGGGTGGTCAGGGTCAGCGGAGCGCTGGAATCAATCAGGGCGGTGTTATGGACTGACTGACGATAGGCGGTGTAGGAATAGTCCCGACTTGGCTCCAATCCTGCGTCCATGATGGTGGTGTCGGGTGGGGAAAATTCCAGCGTCTTTACGGTTTGCCCGTCGCGCTTCAGGATCAGCGGGATGGTGTCGGAGGCGGAGGAATCAACCCCGGTGAGGGAAATACGCAGCCAGGCTTCCGTACAACTCACATCCAGTTTTTCCAGAGTCATACTGCTATTCGGATAGGGTTCGTTAGGGCCGAGCGGTTCCTGGCAAGAAAACAGGCTTATCAGGCCTACCATCGTAATAACTGACATTTTGAACGTTTTAAGCATTCCGGCCTATTTTTTCATCGAAGAATACGAAGTGAGCTTATGGGTTCTCTAAATAAATGTCAAGTATTTTGACTTGACATTTATCTCAAGCCGGCCGGATAACAGGGGAAAATTTTAGTCCGCAACCGAGTTTAAAAACACCACTCCGAAGATACATTTGCAGTTACTCACCGGGCGCAGGGCTCTGATTCCCCATGTCCAGAAGGACGCGCCATTCACTGTTGGCATTCTGCTTCCGGATATTGAGGCACTTACCTTAATTCACACGATCCACGGCGATTTCAGCTTCATATCAAAAAGAATATTTCCCCCGGGCCTAGCCCAGTTTACTGCTTTCAGCGACCTGCCTGTCTTGCGGCATCCAATCCAGAACATTGCCCACCGAATAGGCTGCAAATGCTTTGTCTGTATCCAACAAGGCTTGCCGGACAGCTTCGCCCGCGGCTGGTTTCGAACAACCTTTTGAACTGATCATGAATATTTCCGCTCAAAATAAATGATCATGCTAATCCGCATGATTCCTTCTCCCCGGCCTGTGTTCGGTTCGTTATTTGACCACCGTAATTCGTTTCGCGATGGTTTTTTGTTCAGCGCTTAGACGAAGAATATATTCTCCACTGGGCAGGTTTCCCGCTGAAAAGAACAACGCGTGATTACCGGGCGAAAGCCAGCCATTAAATATGGATGTTACCTCAAATCCACGGAGATCGAACAATACCAACTGGATCTGACGCGCCTCATCCAGGGCAAGCGGAATGCGTGTGGACGCATTAAACGGATTGGGGAAGTTTTGTTGTAGGATGAGGTTTTTCGGGGGAGTTTCGGGTTCAGCACGAATCCCGGTCAATTCCGCATCCAGAATATCCGTCGCCTGGCTCACCATCATATCCATGTTGTACAAGTGCTGTAAATGGTCCGTGGCCGTGGTGCCGTAATAGCCCCGCAGATGAAAATTTCCGGTGTCACAGCGGCTGTATTGGGTCCCGATGGCGTCGATAGCTGAATAAGGCTCACGAGTTGCGCCGATGTTCTGAATGAGATAATTGGCCGTCTGAGTCGTACTCTGATACCCGCTGGTGGGAATACTGGAATGGGTCAGCAGCATGACTTTTTCACCATCCCGGGCAGCCTGGGCAAACCGCAGGAAATCGGCTAATTGCACCACCATTGAAGCATTGTCCGACGAACAGTGCAGGCCGTCCGCCAGGTTCAACGCATCGATCTGCTCATAATAATCCGGGCGTTTCAGAATTTCCCGCACACCCGCGTATCCGGCGCTGAAGGAGGTCAGGACTAACCGCTTAATGCCCAAGTCCGGGTTGTTGATGATGCCGTTCGTATAAAGGGTGGATTTGACCAGATTCTGGATTTGCTGAAAAAACTGCTGATTGGAAAACCAGGTCTGATAGGGGCTGGATAAACCGCCAAGGTGAATATTGAACAATACCGCATTTGCACCGGCTATGTAAACCTCGTCTTCGGCAGCCCAGGAAGCACTGTGAATATGAAACACCAGTGTAAATTGACCATCGGCTGGAGCCTGGAAATAATCAGGGACAAAAATCTGGGCAAACTGGCCCGTCGTCCCGTCATTCAGCGGAAGCGCATTCGTTACATCAAACCGGGTACCCACGGCCACGCCCTGAGCCCGCAGGATGACTGTCAGGAGGAATAACCAGGCTGTAAGGCCGCGCCTGAATTTACAGGTTTTCGAAGTACTCATACGCATCAATAATGTCCAGGTAAACACCGTCAAAACCGGCGGCTGTGATTCGGTCCAAATAAGCCGTGGAGCCGCCGAACAGCACAGTCTGCCATTCCGGATCCCAATACGCTACTTTATAATTTCCCGGCCAATCCGGATTCTCATCGAACAACCAGGCGGGATTACCAACCTGCCAGCCAGATTGCCAGTACGGGCGATAGGATTCAGCTTCCCCAATGCTCATATAGGCGATGACCAGGCGCCGGGCACCGCCGGGTTTTGTCCGGAGTGCCGTAACTTCGGCCGCTGACAAAGGCTCGGAAGCGCCGAAAAAGGCATCGGTAATAATGAGATCGTATCCGGTGGCATCCAGGGCATTTAAAAAACCGGCCTTATCGGTAAAATTTCCCGGATTTAGGATATACAGAAAGTTCTGCGCGGTGGGAAGATTTAGGATTTCAGTCCCATTCAAATGGTACGGTTCGCTTGGGTAATTGGGGATATTATTCAATTCACGCTGGTCCGCCGCGAAGGAAATAAACCCGTGCCGATGATTCCAGGCGTAGCTACTATCCATTTTTGCAGGTGTTGAACAGTAGTCGGTTGCTAAAACCCGGACCCTGTGCGCTTCCGCCAGATCCATAAATCCTAACATTTCATCCCGCTCCGAAGCCGGAGTCGCCTGGTTGTCGGCATTGTAGCCAAAGAAAAGATCCTCACGCCCCACCCCGTCAATGGCAGCGAGATAAGCGCTGGCCGGTCCTGCTGTAGTATCGTCTCCCAGGGTGAGCAGGCCGTGGCCATTTTGGGGAATGATAATGAAATCGGGATTGGTTTGTTTTGCGTAGGCGCTGATGGTTTGGATCAACTGGCGCATGTCCTGCCGGAAGTCCCGCTTTTCAACAGCTCCGCGGTGGTTGTCCCCCGAAGAGGTACACCGCCAGATGCTGCCGGCAAGCAAGACTAAAAGCAAAAGCTGGAATCGCATTTGCATTTTAGAATCCTCCCCTTAAGCCGGTTGCGATCCTAAAGCCTGGTGCTCCGTTCCGGGGGCGGGGCCGTGCTCGCCACACCCGGCATTGGAAAACCACTCTGTCAGTCCGGACACACCGCTGCAAAAGGTATTTCTCAAGCTGAACGATTGATCGCGGGCCGGGTTCACATTTCCTCCGGCGATAGTCTTTATGATTCGGCAGCCTGCTGATTTTTATTCCGGCGGTAAATCCATAGTCCGGCAAAGAGGGCGAACAGGATACCAAGCAAAACAAAGGTTCCCCAAAGCAAGCCGGAGTTGACCACCCGAGCCTCCACCCAGGCATCATAATCCCGATACAGCATGGAATCCGCCGCAATTGTCCAGTGAGCCCCGTTCCCGGCCAGTGTATCGGCATTAGTGGTGATGATCAGCCCGGGCATGCGGACATTCAGCGCATAATTGTCGGAGAAGACTTTATCCATCAGATCGAGCTTCCGTTTGAACAGAGCCAGATTTTCCGTTAAACCCGGCCGTAATGAGTCTACTTTGGCCGTGGGAAAGACCACCGAGCAACTCGCTAATATTTTTTTAATAAAATCTTTGTCAAACGAGACACTGTCCCGGACTACCTTAAAAAGTGAGTCCTTCAGCGTTTGCAGAGCTTGCGGTGCAAGACCGGCGGCCGGATTTGCGGCAATCGTTTTCTGCAACGCCTGGTAGATTTCTTCATACATACTGGTTTTCCGCCACGACTCCAGCCGATCCACTAGATCCGCACTTGTATCCCGGGCGTTGAAGCGGGCCAGTTCTTCCGCCGTTAAAAAGTCAGCCTGGGGAATGGCCGTAAAAAGATTCAGGCCTTTGTAAATCTCGTGATAGGTCAGGTAAGTATGAAACCAGCGGAACCGGCGATCCAACCGCACCGACAACTGCAAATAGGTCAGGGAATCGCTGAAAGCCGCCAAGTCTCTCGTCAGCGCCCGGGCTGACGCATAGGTTTTGGTGGCGGTAAAAATCACCTTTCCGGTGTCAGTCGCGGCTGCCTGCCAGGTCATCCGCCAACTCGAGTCCCGGGGCACCGGGTAGGCCCCGCCAAAAACCAGGTTCGAATCCGCCTTAACCTGAATGGTCCGTTCCAACCGGCCGTTCGAAGCTACGATACTCGTTGTTGTGTAATCCCGGCAGCTCACCATGAGCACTAGTGCCAGGGGTACAAAAAAGCTGATTATTTTTTGCATGGGAGGCTCCTTTTACAGTCACTGTAAGCCGCGGCGGGCAATTCGCTTTACGAAACTTAACACCGGACCGCTAGCTTGCTTTTTTTTCCCCACCACCGGTAAAATCAGACTTAGATCATCTAACAGGTTGAATGAAATAAGCCCCCGACCGGCGTTTCCACGCACAGTTGATTGTATAGTTTGACCGCTTCCCCGGTGGGTAGGATGTGCACCGGTATGCCTCGCCGGGTCAATAGCTGTAAGGTGGCTTCCGATACTCGCAGCCGCCGGAGTTGTCCCCGGCTCAGTACCAGTTCAACAGCGCCGTTATCCAGCAATTCCGCTACATCGGCCGGTAAAATACCCGGCGAATGGTGTGTCCCGGTCTCATTCCAATCCCAGGTCCGCGCTCCACCCGGCCACAATTTGACATCTTTAAAGCGTCGGCCGTCTTCCAATTCGATTTCACCCCAACCGAGCGTTTTAATTCGAGGCGCTTGTGAGTGTTTTTTCATGAGTTACGGGAAGGTAGACATTTCCTGGAAAAAAACAAAGACTCAAACCACCGGAAGTACTCCTGTTTTGGCTAAAAACCGGGGAAAGTCCTGCAAGAGGCACCCCCTTTTTGATTCTCCCCTTTGGAAAAAAAGAGGTGCCAGGGGGGTTGCATCCCGGTAGCGACGCCGAGAGCATAGCCCGGCACTTTAGGGCCGGGGAAACATCGAGTGGAAAAAGATCGAAACCAATTTTCATCCGCTAGCTGGCGGACAAATTGGTTTCCGTTTCTAAGAGCAGGTCGAGAACCGATTTAGTCCGCCAGCCCGCCCGGGCAGGGCCGGCGGTGGGCGGCCGGAAATCGGTTACGGGGTTGAAGCTCGTGGCAATGAAATTTGTAAAAGTATCATTATCCGTAGCCCCGGGCTTCAGCCCGGGGACCGCATAATTTATTAAAACGGGGGCTTCAGCCCCTTACTCCGGGTTAGCTAGCGGGCAAAAGCCCACAATATTTTATGAAATCAACCGAATAATGATGATTAGTCCGCCAGCCCGCCCGGGGAGATCCGGCGGTGGGCGGCCGGAAATCGGTTACGGGGTTGAAGCTCGTGGCAATGAAATTTGTAAAAGTATCATTATCCGTAGCCCCGGGCTTCAGCCCGGGGACCGCATAATTTATTAAAACGGGGGCTTCAGCCCCTTACTCCGGGTTAGCTAGCGGGCAAAAGCCCACAATATTTTATGAAATCAACCGAATAATGATGATTAGTCCGCCAGCCCGCCCGGGGAGATCCGGCGTCATTGCCTCCAACAAGGGTATTTTCAAAGGAAAATTGTTGAGTTACATTAGGCTGGGTCAGCATGAATTCTACTAACCAAAAAAAATTTTCAGGGTCGACCGGGATCGAAGTGCCGGTACTGGCGATCAGGCTCCAGTTGCATATTCCCCACAGCCATTCCCTGAAGGAGAAACGGAAGGTCGTTCGCTCGCTGAAAGAGCGCTTGCGTCATCGGTTTAATATCACCGTTGCCGAGGTTGGGGCGCTGGACAAATGGCAGGTCGCAACAATTATGGTTGCGATGGTAAATAAGGATAGAACCTATCTAAATGAACAAACGAGTAAAATCAGGACATTTGTTGATAACGAGCTGATCGGGGCGGGTGAATTGATCGCCTTTCAAGTGCAAATTTTATAATTGGCGCCGCGCGTATTTACACTGGTACCTGTTATAATTTATGGTTTTAGGTCTCCCGGCAGACTGACGGTTTGCAATCCACACAGGCATCATCACGGCCTTCGGAATATCAACCAATTTCAATATGTTATCCCCGGATCCCCGGGATCAATGGGGCGGGGTTATAAAATTGGGGCCGCCAAATGGTTGCACCCAAATACAGGCATTGCCGCGGTTTGGCAACGCGGGTAGCGGAGTCAAATTATCCGGGAAAAAAATGAATCAGATCAATCGTACTTATAAACAGGTTAACAACAATCCTCGAAATCGGGATTCAGACAAAGACCATCCCCCGCACTGACTCAAAGAGAATCTATTCCGGCCGTTTCCGCTCCCAATACACCTCGGCCACACCCTGCCGGACATTTTCCGTCCGCGCAACCACAAACAGCAAGTCGGATAAGCGATTGATAAAGCGGAGTATTTCGGGGTTGACCGGCTCCTTTTCGTTCAAAGCAACAATGGAGCGCTCCGCCCGGCGGCAAACGGTCCGGGCCACGTGACACAGGGCCGCGCCGCGCCGTCCCCCGGGCAACACGAATTCTTTTAGCGGTTCCAACGGTTCATTAACACGCTGGATCGCGGTTTCCAGTACACTCACATCGGCCACGGAGATCTTATCGATTGGACCTTTGCCAGCAGAGCCCGGTGCAAAAGCTAATTCGCCGCCGACCACGAATAATTGGTGCTGAACCGGTGTGAGAATTTTGCGGGTATTCGTTAAAATATCGTCCGCCAGGATCATCCCCAGACAGGCATTCAACTCATCCACATCGCCGTATGCTTGAACACGGAGTGAAGCTTTACTCACGGACTGACCATCCGCCAGCCGCGTTTGCCCTTTATCCCCGGTTTTGGTTGTAACACGGGTAATCCGCATGATATTCCTTAACGCGTTATTTCAATCCGGCCCGCAAACCGCCGGTTTTATCTGGCTGGACCGCTTAAAGATCGAATGGGTCTTCAATCACCTCAAGCATGATCTGATTCGTGTCATCCCGAAATCCGATTTTAATAAAATGGCGCTGAGCGGGATCGAAAATATCAGCATCCAATTCGGCGCAACAGAGGACAATATGCCCTTTGTAATGGCCGAATTCTTTTACCAGGTCCTTGTGTTGGCGGAAAACCAGGTTGGTGTAGGTCGTGCCGCTGCGAATGCCTACCCGGCTTTCACCAGAACAGAAATCGACATACTGGTCCGGAGCCGCGATGAGTGACATTTCCTTGCCCGCCCAGACGCTGATCAATTCAAAATGGAACGGTAAAAAAACCGAGTTTTTCCTGATAAATCCGGTTTTACCGTTGTGTATGGCTTCTAGCATCCCCATTGACATCTTTTGTTACTCCTTTTTCCCGTCCGTTTGGTTGTTCTTCATTGCACCCATCCGGTCTTTTAATAATGGAAGAAGATCAGCCAAATGATAAAAAATACCGGCAACAGCACCGGGACCGAATACTTGAAAAGATAACCCAGAAAACTGGGAACCGGAACCCCGGCCTGCTCGGCGATATTTTTCACCATGAAATTGGGAGCATTGCCAATATAGGTCATCGCTCCGAAAAATACCGAGGCCACTGAAATAGCCATTAAATAATGGATCGAGGAGACGTCGCCGGGCACCGGTGATGCGATTACACCCTGCGTAAAATGCAAAACATCCTTACCGGAATCGATGCTCAGTCCGAATTTACCCATGGCGCCGGAAAGAAAATTCAGGTAGGTGGGCGCATTGTCCAGCACCCCCGAAAGTGAACCCGTCATCCAGAAAAACCGGGACTCGGTAAAGCTGGTGGCATTGGCACGGGCATAAGCCGCGATGAGTTGCAGGGCCGGGATCATGGTGGCAAAAATCCCCACAAACAGATAGGCGACTTCCTTGATGGGTTCAAAGTTGAATTCGTTACCCCGCAGGGCCTCTTTGTTGGCGTTCCGGTAGGACAAATAAGCCACGCCAAACATGATGATCTCCCGGATACCGAAGGGCAGATGGAACATTTCCCGTAGATCGGGAAACCCTTTTATCACCGCCGGATCCATGAATACGCTTAGAATGACGATACCGAGATAGATAAAATTCTTCTTACCGAGCAACCGCACCTTCCCGCTGTATGCTCTCCCGATTGATTGATCCTTGTCCTTGAAATCCAAGGCAATAAATACCACCAGGATAATTAAAACGGTGGCCAGCCATATTTCCCAGACATGCCCGATGACCCAGAAAAAGGGAACGCCTTTTAGAAATCCGAGAAACAGGGGTGGATCTCCGATGGGTGTCAAGCCACCGCCGACATTACTCACTAAAAAAATGAAGAAAATGATATGAAAGGCTTTCAGCCGGCCCTCGTTCACCCGCATAAACGGCCGGATCAGGAGCATGGAGGCACCGGTGGTTCCAATGAGATTGGATATAATAGCGCCCAGGAAGAGAATCGCCGCATTTACCCAGGGGGTTCCCTTGCGATCGACCTTGATAAGGATGCCACCGGAGGCTACAAACAAGGCTGTGAGCAACGCGATAAAAGAAATGTATTCTTCCATCGTATGGAGCAGGCTGATAGTGCCCCGGTCGATCCAGATGGAATAGTAAATGGCTACGACGGCTCCCAGGGCAATGGCAACTTTGGGGTAGTGATCCTCCCAAAAATGGGGATAAAACAGCGGTCCGGTGGCGATCATCACCAGCAATATCGCAAAGGGAATCACCAACCAACCGGGGGGTAATACGGCGTGCATTTCAGGTGCTGCCCCGGTAGATTCACCTTTTTTCCAGGCCCGGGCCGCGGGGGCTTCCCCGGCGATGGCAACCCGGGACGGGGTGTCTTCCATTAAGCTAAGCGAATCGGATTGAGATTGAGCCGGAGCCGGGGCCGGTGACTGCCCCCGGGCCGGAAGAGTCACCAGCATTAAGGTGAGAACGAGTAAACCGGAAAAAAGCTGTTTCATGAATATCCTTTCATCGCCGGTCAACCTGCTAATTCGGGTTTTGGAGCGGTCCCGGCACCTATTTTGAAGCGGCTGCTTTTTTATTGAGAAGCAACCGATAAAGGGCGGCTGAAACCTCCCCCTGATCAAATAATTCTTTTACGCTGGTAGAAAAACGATCCAAATCCAAGCCCGTGGTATTTTCGTAAAGCCGCGCCTGAAACACCATTTCCAGTTTATCCAGACGCCGGACAAATTGCGCTTCGGCCGTCTCGCCGGCTTCAAATTCCTGCCACACACCGAGCAATTCCTTTGCCAAGGGCAAGGGTTTCAGCACGGATTTGAAAACCGATTCTTCGCGCCGGAATTTCTCCTCCGAAGAAATGCCGCTTGCCGGAGTGATGTCGCCCACCACCGACTCCGCCAGATCATGGATCAAAGCCATGAGGATGACCCGGCTCCGGTCCAGGAGCGGTGATTCAACCTCGCATAATAACAGCGCCAACAGGGCCACCAACAGACTGTGATCAGCGACGGACTCACCCTGTTCCGGATGAATGCCGGCTTGCAGCCAACCGGCGCGTTTGACGGTTTTTAGCCGATAAAGTTGTTTCAGGACAGCTTCGATATCTTTTAATGCAACCGGTGTTGGAGCAGTTGCCGCATGGGAAGTTGGATTATGCTTTTTCATGGGGCCAATGTTAAAGAATTGCGTTCATGGAAGCCACTGAAAGTGGAGCCGAAAAAGCATTCTGAAATCGACAAACCCGGGCTGAACCGCTTACTTTAATTGCTCCCGCCGCCGCAAATGCGCGCGTTTATGGCTATCCAACTCCATTTTACGCAGGCGAATTGATTTCGGCGTGACCTCCACCAATTCATCCTCGGCGATAAACTCGATACACTGATCCAGGGACAAAAGCCGTGGTGGATGAAGGGTTACCGTCGCATCCGCGGTTGCGCTGCGCATATTGGTAAGTTTCTTTTCCTTGGTGATGTTGACTTCCAGATCACCGCCGCGGTTGCGTTCACCGATAACCATGCCGTTATAAACTTCGGTGGTTGGCGCCACGAATAATTCCCCCCGGTCTTCCATGGCGAGACTGGCATAAGCGGTCACTTTTCCAGCCCGATCCGCCACCAGGGCGCCTGAATTTCGCTGTGGAATCGGCCCGAACCAGGGCTCATACCCGGCAAACAGCGTATTCATCACACCGGCGCCTTTGGTATCGGTGAGGAACTGGCTGCGGAATCCGATGAGTCCGCGCGAGGGTATAAAAAATTCCAGATTAACGCGTCCGCTGCCCTTGTTTATGAGATTCTTCAAGCGTCCTTTGCGGATGGAAAGCTTTTCAGTAACAACCCCCACGAAGGCTTCCGGGACATCCACATAAACCTGTTCCATGGGCTCCAGCGTCTTACCAGCCTGCTCCCTGGTAATAACGCGCGGCCTGGAAACCATAAATTCATACCCTTCACGGCGTATGGTTTCCACCAACACCGCCATCTGCAATTCACCCCGGCCAGCCACTTCAAACGCATCCGCCCGTTCCAACAGGGTCACCCGCATAGCCACATTTCGCAGGGTTTCCCGCTGGAGGCGCTCCTTCAAATGGCGCGAGGTGAGGTATTTTCCATCCCGGCCGGCAAAGGGACCGTTATTCACATAAAAAATCATGGAGACGGTAGGTTCGTCAATATGAATGCGTGGCAGTGGTTTGGGATTTTCATTATCCGTGATGGTATCACCGATGCGTACATCGCTTACCCCGGCCAAGGCAATAATGTCCCCTGCTTCCGCCCTTTGAACCTGGTTCTTGCCCAATCCTTTAAAACTATACAGAGCCGAAAACTTGATATTTCCGACGGTTTCGCGCTCACCACAGCGAGCATAGGTTTTATTCATCTCCAGGACACCGTTGGCGAGGCGTCCGATGGCGATCTGCCCCACATAGGAGTCATAATCCAAATTGGTAACCAGGAATTGGGGCAACCGGGCATCGTTCGCGACGGGTCCGGGAATATTATCAATAATGGTTTTGAACAGGGGTTGTAAATCCGTGGAATCATCACCCGGTTCTAAATGGGCAACCCCCTGTTTGGCATTCGTGTAAAGAATGGGAAATTCGATCTGTTCTTCCGAGGCATCCAAATCGATAAACAGATCGTAGATTTCGTTGATGACTTCATCAATCCGCGCATCCTGCCGGTCGATTTTGTTGATTATCAAGATGATGGGGAGTCGTTTGGCCAGAGCTTTTTTCACCACAAACCGCGTCTGGGGCAACGGACCTTCACTGGCATCCACCAACAGCAAAGCGCCATCCACCATGTTCAGCGACCGCTCCACCTCGCCCCCGAAATCGGCGTGGCCGGGAGTGTCCACAATATTGATTTTGATATCGTGGTACCAGAGGGCCGTGTTTTTGGCCATGATGGTGATTCCGCGCTCGCGTTCCAGGTCCATGGAATCCATAACCCGCTCGGCCACCGCCTGATTTTTCCGGAAGGTGCCGCTCTGCCGGAGCAGGCCGTCCACCAGGGTAGTTTTGCCATGATCCACATGGGCAATGATGGCCACATTCCGAAAATTATTTTTACGCTGCATGCTGTTTTTCCTTTATTTCCATTGCGGCGCAAATGTCTTTTAAATTCGATCGATTCCTATTGAAATTAAAACTAAAACCGGGTTTCGCGCAGCCAACCCGGTTTACCGGCGGAGACGGATTCAGTGTGGCGTCTACCGAAGCCGTGCCGGCTAAACCAGTTGTCACGGGTCACTATTTACGCCGAGTAATGACATTCAGCGGCCAGACCGCCAACCGGGTTTGGTCCGGATCGCCCCATGCGGCAGCTAATTCGTCAAAGACAATGTCCAGCGCCTCGGCTCGATGTTTTTGCTGGTACAATTTAGCAGCCGACCAGGTTTTCAGATACCCCGCCAGATGCGCGAACGCCCATTCGGCTTCCATTATAAAACCAGGTGTAACCAGGGGTTCATACGGAAAATTGATTTCGCCGTATTCATTATCCACCAGTTTTCGCTCCGGCGGCCAATAAGCGCCCAGTATTTTATCGTAATATTTATGGACAACGGCATCGATCTCAGGCGTAATCCGATGCAGGCGATAAGACCAGACAGCCAGGATTCCAGCGGGTTTCAGAACGCGCTCGACCTCTCCGAAAAATTTTTCCATATCAAACCAATGGAATGCCTGGGCCACGGCAATCAAATCAATCGATTTATCTGCCAGGGGTGACTGCTCGGCCGGAGCGACGGAATAGGCAACCCGCGAATGTGCAACGGCGTGCTCGATTTGCGGCCGGCTGGCATCCGTGGCGATAACCTGATCAAAATAGGGCGCTAATCCGGATGCGGCTTGACCGGTACCGGTGGCGCAATCCCAGGCCCGCGCACGGGCTGGTGCAACTTGAGCCAGGAATCTGAAAAGGGCTTCCGGGTAAACCGGACGGAACAGACCATAGGTTTCAGAGTGGGTCGAGAAGTAATCCTTGAATTGGGTCATCGCCGCCAATAATTAATTCATTCAGTAAAAATATCCTATTCAGAAATCGACTTCCGGTTGCATCCGTTCTGTATGGACCGGAGCATGCGCCCCGGGGCAACCCGGCGGCCCTGAAAGAATACCCGTTCGCATCCGGTGGCGGCCGGAGAAAACCGCCGGGCGCTTCCCGTATTTTAGAACGGGCGCAACTAAGGTCTTGTTTTTATCCTTAGCCAGCCGTGAAGCCGGGCCGGGTGCGGCTTTCCGCCGTAAAAGATATCGTCGAGTTTAAGGGCCAGTATTCTGAAAATCGAGGAATTCCTAATTCCCAGCCGAACCGTATTGTGCAAAATATTATCCGGATGTGAATACGGGCAAACGCTGATGCACCTTCCGCAATCCGTGCCGAGTGAACACCACAGGGTGAAGCACGCTTCAGGGTTTATCCGCCACCTTTTTATTCCGTCAACCGTTGGCATTGCTCCAAAAGGAATTGCACTGCCCGGGCACGAAGCGGCGCACTTTTCACATTTGGTGCAAAAATCAATTATCGAATAATCATTCAACGGCGTATCCGTAACGAGCGGTAAATTTGTGGTTACCACCGAGATTCTAACGCGCGGTCCGTATTTCGGCGTCATGAGCAAACCCATTCTTCCGATTTCGCCCAAGCCCGCATCCCTGGCGACCAGCGGACAAATAACTTCGTAGTTGCCGTCAATGTGAGCCCGGGCTTCGTAACCGAGATTACGGATAAACCTTGCAATTTGTAGCGCAACTTTTCCTGATTCAAGATATTGCTGACCGGATTCCATCACCATGCTGCCGGTGGGCGCGGAGCTTACCATTCCACGTGCCATTTCCACGGTAAACGCCAGTGCAAATTGATGCTGGTTGTCGATTTCTTTTCCGTAACGCTTACCCCTTCCGCCGACCGAGTATTTGTGATAATCCTTCAACTCGGTTATTCCGCAATCAACCGCGCCGAGTTTGATTGACCAGTGCTTGATGTAATTCGATATTTCCGAAGGATTGACGGCAACTTTATTCTCACTGACTTCACCGTCCACAACATTTCTTAACGCTGCAATAGTTTTAAAACTCGCATCGGCGGAAGCATAATGGAATGGATTGTACTGCCGGGTGCCTTTACTGAGTAATCCCGGCTGCGCTCTGAATTTGTCATCCAATATTTTCTTATGGGGATTTTTAGAATAGTAAGCTTCAAAACGCTCGGAACCGCTTTGTAATTTATTTCTGGAAAACATGGTGTCGCGTTCATCATATTTTTTTACGGGAATCGGTTGACGGTAATTTTTATTTTTCCCCACCGGAACCAAAAAAAGAAAAGCCGCAAGAATAAGAATGGTGAAAATTGCCGTTACAATTTCTGATTTGTAGCTAAAATCTATTAATGCCAAGCCTGAAAAGGGAAGCGAGAATATTATTGACGACAGTAAGAATCTTTTTGCCGCAAGCGATTCTCTTTCTTTAACGGAAAATAAAGCAGCGGTCACAAAAAGAAGCAGTATTATTCCCGAAACAACAAACAACATCGTATTCATCAATTACCGTTCAACTCCTTACTCGTATTCAAAATTTCCGGAAGCATTTCTCCGAACCTGCCAGTAAGCGCTAAATCAACGCTCCCGGATATTATAACCCGTTCGATATTTATTTCCATAAGCTATACACCGAATCCCCTGGCGGTAGCAGGAATGGTTGCCACCCTAGAAACGCACGGCCGCTCGTTTCAATCCACGCCCCCAAACAAAGGAAACGCGCGAAAATGCATTTCCAGGCGAATTTGACGCGCCGGTTCAGCCCCGCATCCGCTGACAGGACGACCGATCCCCTGGTCGGGCCCGCTCGCCGAGCGGCGCCGGTTCATTTTCGCATTCACTGGCAGGACGACCGATCCCCTGGTAGGGCCCGCTCGCCGAGCGGGCCGGATAATACGTTTGCCCGCATAAACTACAGATGCATTTTTATTTTAGTGCTGGCGCGGTAGGATTCGAACCTACATCGGCTGGATTAACAATCCAGTGTCTTGCCAATTAGACCACACGCCACAAGTAAAAATTCCCGGTTCATCTCCCCATCCACTGATAGAACGACCGATCTCCTGGTAAGGCCTGATCGCCGAGCGGGCCGGGAAATACCTCTATTATAATGATGAATCGGCTTATTCGGGCGGTTTCATTCACCAGATTTTCCCGGGCATCACCGGCGATCTTGTCACCTTTGCGAGCGCCTTCTGCCTGAACTGTTGCATTTTTTTTACAAGAGTTGCCGATCGCAATGCCGTGAAATTTGGCGGTTCAGCCCCACCTCCGCTGACAGGACGACCGATCCCTGGTAGGGCCCGCTCGCCGAGCGGGCCGGTTTTGTTCTCTCCGAAACCTTGTATATCTTGCTTCCCGGCAATTTCAGGCCTGACCGCCTCTTGTGCGCTTGCCGGCCAACTCCGGGTCTTCGATCTCCTGCACTCGTTCATAACCGACCTTGGCCAGCCAACGCTTGAAGGGTTCGGCTTTGACAGATGGAATGGACTGAATGATGCGAAAAATGCCCTCGGTATTGGCAGCATCCGTCATGTATTTCTTGCCGTCGCTCGACTCCAACTTCAGTTGTCGACAGAATGTCGACAACTTGATCCCGCTTGATGCCGCCTCTCTCTTTTTCATACGATACCAATAATCTCTTGGTTTATCGCTACCTGTCAAAGCAGCGGTCACATCAACAACAGCGAAATACCATTCATTGCCTTGAAATAGTCTCCGAATTTCCTGTCCCTTAAAAACTCCCCGGTTCATCCAGGTCTCCACTGACAGAACGACCGATCCCTGGTAGGGCTCGCTCGCCGAGCGGGCCGGTTCATCCCCGCATCCGCACGGGGGGCGACCTTCCTACCTGCACGGTAACTTCTGGCGTGTGAGTTTCAATCCACGCCCCCGCATGGGGGGCGACCAAAAACCAACCGAACTTATTGAATACTTAATAAGTTTCAATCCACGCCCCCGCATGGGGGGCGACAAATACCTTGGAAGATTTTGAGCGGCTCATGTTGTTTCAATCCACGCCCCCGCATGGGGGGCGACAAATACCTTGGAAGATTTTGAGCGGCTCATGTTGTTTCAATCCACGCCCCCGCATGGGGGGCGACAAATACCTTGGAAGATTTTGAGC
>CAZIWX010000055.1:0-16494 GCA_964543125.1 uncultured Lentisphaeria bacterium
GCCCTTCAGCGGCGCAATATTACAACTCCAACAGTAAACGACAGCCTATACAATTTAGAAATCGGTTCGGATGGCATGGAGCTGTTCCTCATGTACGATGTGACGCCTTTCGGCGAACTCGGCTGGTTATTACAGGATCGCGACCATTACATCGCCACTAAATTCAGACTGGATAAAATGCCCTATCCCGCGTTACTAACCGGAACCGCGGGTATTCAAGTCTCAACCTATATCGAATTTGTACTTAAATCAGGACCACTGCTTGGCAATTAAGCACATTAAGTCTGTATTCCTTTTGACGGCCGGCTTATTGGCCGCCGATATTTCGTATGCTCAACCGTTCATTGATGCCCGGGGCGTGGGTCTGTGCGGTGCCTACACAATTGCTTCCCGGGGCTTTGCCGCGGTGGGCTACAATCCGGCTAATTTGGGCTTTGTGGATGAGGTTCCCTTCTCATTCAATATCACCAACAACAATTTCATCGTTCGCAACAATTTCCTGACACTGGGATTGTACAACCAATTTTTTACGGGCGACCCCGATAAACCCGATCAGCCCCTGGACCTTGAAACCAAAGTTCCCGGAAAAAAATATACCTACAAATCGCTGCTGAAAGGGTACATCCCCACCCACGGATTGGTTTTTGATCTGGGGACGAATATTTCCTTGCCCGGGTTGAATGTTTCCTGGGGTAATTACGCCGTAACCTCCGGTCTACAAGTTTTTTGGGAAACCAATTTTCCCAAACCGCTGTTCAAATTAATGCTGGAGCTGAACCCGGTGGGGTCATCCTACAATATGTCGTTTCAGCAGAATATCCTCATGGTTCAGCATCTGGCTTTTTCATTCGCCATCCCGTTTCCGGGATACAAGGTGGGAATGACCATGAAATATTTAGCGGGCTTGGGTTATGCGGCGGTTGACTCTTCCGGTGGATATTTCTATACGGGAAAAAAATACATTCAGAGCGATTCCTACTATCAAATTCGCCGCGCCGTGGGCGGGGATGGTGTTGCACTGGATTTTGGATTCACGTCTGACCGGAAGGACAAATGGCAATTTGGCGCCGCCGTGAACAATGTGATTGGTAAGATATACTGGGGACGCCGCAACTACATCAATCGTAACATCAAATTCATCGAAAAGTTTTTTCCGGTTCGGAGTACTTTGGGAATTCCCCTTGAAAATGGACGCTACACTCAAAGCACACTCAACCAATTTGTACTGGATAGCATCAATGTGCAGCGCTTTTTTGTGTTACCGGCGGACAGCCTTTTCAGGAAATCAACCACGGAGTTGCCAGACTCGGCTATTGGCGAATTTTCGAGCAGTTACCCCGCCATCCTGCGCTTCGGCACGGCTTATTTTCTGAATCCGGAAGTTACCTTTTACTTCGACCTGTCAACCGGATTCGTTAATTACTATTTTGCCCGCAAGCAGTGGCGCTTTGCAATGGCCACCGAGGTCACCCACTTTAAAAATCTTCCGCTTCGTACGGGATTGGCATGGGGTGGAGAATTCAGTCCGGAGATGTCGTTCGGGACCGGCTTTTCAACCGGTTGGGCGCAAATCAGTTTGGGATTGCGGGTTTATGGCGGGTATAGTATAACAACCGCAACCGGATTTCAGTTGGCGACCACGATGTCATTTCGGCGTTTGAAAAAATCACCGGCGGCTGAATAATAATTTTAGCGTTTCGACGTTCGCCAGAATAACAAACTTCCCACCAATAAAAACAGCACATTACCGGCCCAAACCGCATAGGCCGGGTGAAAAGTCACACCGTTGGCCAGCTTTTTACCGCCCATGAGAAAGATGTAATAAACAAATAGGGCGAAAATGCTTTTACCCACCGCCGGGGCGATGTTTTCACGGGTCCCCTGCAAAGCGAAGGAAATCCCCAAGAAAATGGTGATAAATCCGGTAAAAGCGAAAGCCAGCTTAAACTGGTAATCGGTGACCCAGCGGCGTGGATTCAGTCCCAGGATACGCTTTTTTTCGATGAAGCGTCCCAGTTGGAACAGATTCATCTCATCCGGTCGAATTTCTTTCTTTTCCACATCTTGGGCCGTGAGAGTCAGATCAACTTCGGTGTTGGGAGGCAATTTCCGGAACGATACTTCTCCCCGGGGCTGAAATTCGCGTTCTACTCCGGTAGTGTAACGCCAATCCCGCATACTGTCCACCCAGCTCAAACGAGTATAATCCCAGCGGTGTGCCAGGTTGCCCTCCTTAAAACTATAGACCGCCACATCCGAGCCCGCATGCTGGCGGGTATAATATTTCCCGAAAACCACAATATTTCCATTCAGGTCCTGGCGAATCACTTCTCGCAGGATAGTGGGCGAGTGAGCGGACTTCAGATACTCCCGCGCCATGGCCTTGTTTCGATGATTAAAGGGCATGACGATGAAATTTTGGAACAGAAACTGAAATACGATGAAGCCCAGCCCCAGAATCAATAACGACCGGCTCAATCGGTACAAACTGATTCCGCAGGCCCGCATGGCCGCGATCTCATAATTGCGGTTCAAGGTGCCGAGAGCCGCTACAGTTGCCAGGAGGGTGGACATGGGCAGCGACATATCGATGAAAGACGGAATATCGTAGAGGTAATAAATACCCACCAGCAGGGGTGGTAATCCCCGATCAACAAAGGTGTCGATGTGTTCTACAAAATCGACAATGAGGATGACACCGGTGAGGGAAATAAGTATCAGCCAGAAAATCCGGGAAAAAGCGGACAGAATATAGCGATCAAGGGTGGGCATTAACGTGGCTGGATAAAAACTTTCTCAACCCGGGTCGGCGATACCGTGGAGACCACATACCGGTGGGACTCGGTTTGGAAGGTCTCGTTTTTACGGGGTATATGTCCCACTGAAAAGATAAAAAACCCCGCCAGCGTTTCATAATCACCAGGTGGAATATTCAAATTATACTCGGTATTCAGGAGCTCGATCTCGGCCTTGCCATTCACCAGTAGTCCCTGCTCCAGCACCTGCACCGGGTCGACTTCACCATCAAATGCATCCGTAAATTCACCAAAAAACTCTTCCGACAGATCTTCCATGGTTACCAGGCCGGCAGTTCCACCATATTCATCGATTACCACCGCGAGACTGATTCGGTTGCGTTTAAATTCCTGCAATAGGTCTTCGGCTTGATTGCTTTCCGGGACGAAATATGTTTCCCGGATAATTTCACCGGTTTTTCCCGGATTCGCGAAGAAATCATGGAGAAATACCAGCCCGATGATATTGTCAATGGTTTGATCATACACCGGCAATTTGGAAAATCCCGATTCCAGAAATGCGGTTTCGATCTCGGTAATCGTGGCTGTATTGGGAACCGCCTTGATGTCCGGGCGCTGGGTCATGATCTCACCGACGGTACGGTTCCTGAAATTAAAGATGCGTGCAATGGTCTGGCGTTCGTGGACATCCACCTCTTCGCTGGTCAGGTCGTTTACGTGACGAAACAGGAGTTGAAGTTCGTTATGATCCATGGAGGTTAGGGTAATGTCCTTGGCCTTGCCTTTCAGCATCCGAATCCGGTACCAATTTAAAACCACGATCAGAGGAAAAAAGATAATGCGAAAAATATGAATGAACCGCCCAAAGAAGAGCATGGAAGCGTTGGGGAATTCACGAAAAATGGTTTTTGGCAGAATTTCACTGATAAGCAGTACCACGACGGAAATAATTACCACAATCAGCCATTTATAAGGAATAATTCCATAGAGCAGAATAGTAGCAAAAGAGGTAGTGAGAATATTGGCCACATTGATACCCACCAGTGAAGTAGTGAGGAATATTTCCGAGGCCCGAATGGATTCCAGGGCTGCGGCGGCGCCATGGATATTCTGCTTGTTCCAAACCTCGATTTGAAGCGGATTGGCGGATAAAAGTGCGATTTCAGCACCTGAAAACAGGACACTGAGAAAAAGCCCCAGGACTGAGAGTGTTATTTCCAGAATCACAGGATCAGCATTTGAAAAATATAACCTTGGATATCACTTGCATCGCGGTAAGTATAAGCGGATAATTAGCGGGTAACAATTGGGAAAATGACGGGTCAACTCGGCAATTCGGAACAAAACTATTCAATCTTTCAGCAGTGAAATTACCGGTTGAGAATATTTCAAGATGATATCATCTGGCTAACTAACTGCTCAGGATTTATCATTTCGGGAAAATCGGAAAAGAAAAATCCGAACTTACAATCCAGGTCTGTTTGAGGAGCGCATTCAATGACAAATAATGGTAAAGTAGAACACGGGAAGTTGTTAACCGAGCAGCGGAACCCGGCCAGCCAGGATATTGATGCCCGGCCGGTGGCGGAGATATTACAGATCATCAACTCGGAGGATCGGAAAATCCCCGCGGTGGTCGCCACGGAAATGGATAAGATTGAGCAGGCCACCCATTTGGTGATTCAGGCTTTTCAGGCCGGCGGGCATTTGATTTATGTAGGAGCCGGCACCAGTGGGCGCCTCGGAGTATTGGATGCATCTGAAATTCCACCGACTTATAATGCGTCGCCGGAACTGGTACAAGGATATATCGCCGGTGGGGATACCGCCTTACGAAAAGCTATTGAAGGTGCGGAAGATTTCCCGGAATCGGGCGCTGAACTAATACGGGGAATTGGTGTAACGGACCGGGATGTTGTCATGGGCATTGCCACCAGTGGTGTCACGCCGTATGTCCTGGGGGCGTTGGAAGAAGCTCGGGAAATCGGTGCCCGCACGGTATTTTTTACTTGCATTGATCCGGGCCAAATCGAAATCGATGTTGATGTGGTGCTGGCTCCACAAGTTGGTCCGGAAATTGTCACGGGTAGTACCCGCATGAAAGCCGGCACGGCGACCAAATTGGTATTAAATATGATCTCCACCACCGCCATGATCAAAATGGGTAAAGTATATGAAAATTTGATGGTGGATTTGAAAGCAACCAATAATAAATTGACAGACCGTGCAAGACGAATTATTTCCACAATCTCAGGCTGTAATTATAAAGAAGCATCCGCGTTATTGGACCAGGCGAATCGCTTGGTGAAGGTTGCCTTGGTTATGCAAAAAGCCAAATCCGGCCCGGAACAGGCACGGGAATATTTAGAGCGCTTTGGCGGTAATGTACGTAATGCGATTGCAGAATTGGAGCGTCAATGAACCCTTATATTTTCAGACAGTATGATATCCGCGGCAATGTTGCCGAAGATTTCACCCCCGCGGTGGTGGTTGCTCTCGGGCAGGCCTTTGGGTCAATTATCAAACGTCGTGGCGCCCGCAAAATCAGCCTGTCCGGAGATGTTCGCTTAACCACCCCGGAATTGAAGAAAAATTTCATGCAGGGCGTTCTGTCAACCGGCATCGATGTGGTGGATATTGGCATTATACCTACACCGGTAAATTATTTCAGTGTCTATGAGTTACCCGCCGTAGACGGCGCCTGCCAGATCACCGGGAGTCATAATCCACCGGAATTCAACGGGTTCAAATTCACGTTTGAAAAACGCGCTTTTTTTGGCGTGGATATTCAATCCATGCGGGAATTGATCGAAGCCGGTGATTTTGAATCAGGGACAGGTTTGGCCGGTGAGTACAATCTCATGCCTGAGTATGCGGATAATATTGTGAATCGTATCCGGTTGGCGCGGCCCATGCGAATTGTCGTGGATTGTGGAAATGCGACTGCAGCGCTGTGCGCGGTGGATATTTATAAACGCCTGGGCTGCGAAGTCACTGAATTATTCTGCGAGGTTGACGGTACTTTCCCCAATCATCACCCGGATCCAACCGTTCTGAAAAACCTGATTGACATTCGCGCTGAGATGAAAAAAGGTGACTATGATGTGGGGATTGCCTTTGATGGCGATGCCGATCGATTGGGCATTATCGATGAAACCGGTGAAATTGTCTGGCCGGATTATCAGATGATATTATTTGCCCAGGATATTGTGAAATCCGCCGCTGATCAGATTGTCTTTGATGTGAAATGCTCCCAGGCCTTGGAGGAAAGGATCACCGAAATCGGTGGTACTCCGGTGATGTATAAAACCGGTCACAGTCTGATCAAAGACAAGATGCGCGAACTTAAATCACCCTTCGGGGGCGAGATGAGCGGCCACCTGTTCTTTGCCGATAAATATTATGGCTTTGACGATGCCATTTACAATGGCGCCCGTATGCTGGAGTTGCTAAGCCGGAAAGATGAAACCCTCTCCCAAATGGTGGCTGCGCTGCCAAAATTCGTGTCAACCCCCGAGCTGCGGTTAACTTGTCCGTCGGATGAAGAAAAATTTAAAATCGCCCGATTGGCCCACGATTACTTCATACAGCATTATGATTGCATTGTTGTAGACGGAGTCCGAATTCGATTTGGTGACGGCTGGGGGCTGGTGCGCGCTTCCAATACTCAACCGGTGATTGTGTGCCGGTTCGAAGCTAAAACACGGGAACGCATGGAAGAAATTCAAAACACAGTGATTACCAAACTCCGGGAATTCGGCGAAATTTCATTGGAAGATTCCCCCTGAGTGCAATCAATACGTCCACCGCAAATGGATTTTAGTAAGCTGGTCCGGCGCGGCCAGGTTTCTATTCGGCCGGCTTCTTTATCCCAGCTAAACGAGGCTGAGATTGACTGATTCACTGAAAACGCGTCTAATGGCGTGGCAAGCCGCCATTGATACGAAGCTCCGGCAGGCGCCCTTTGCGGTAGATCCTCATTATCTTTATGCGCCCCTGCGCTATGCGCTTGAAAGTCACGGGAAACGATTACGCCCGGCATTGCTTTTTTGCTGTGCCGAAGTAGTGGGTGGTGATTGGCATCAGGCGATCAGTGCCGCTGCCGCCGTGGAAATATTCCACCTTTTCACCCTGGTTCATGACGACATCATGGATAAGGATGACTTAAGGCGCGGCCGGCCTTCTTTACATCGGCGGTTTGATACGAATCGGGCCCTCCTGGCTGGAGACGCACTCTTGATTTATGCTTATCAACTCCTGAATGAGCTCCCGGAAAAAATTACCAAATCAGCGATCCAAATCTTTAATAAATATGCTTTTGCCGTTTGTGAAGGACAAGCTTGGGACATGCAGTACGAGCACACAAACCAACTCGGACTGGATGACTATGATCGCATGATCGATGCGAAGACCGGTGCCCTTTTACAGCTCTCGGCCGGTTTAGGCAGCATGGTGGGCAACGGCACGGAGGCACAGGCTGGCGTCCTCACTGACATGGCGCTTATGGTGGGCCGGGCATTTCAAATGCAGGATGATTTATTGGAAGTTACTTCCTCCAGCTCGGCCATGGGAAAAAGCCTGGGCAGTGATGTGGTCAACGGGAAAAAAACCTGGCTTTGGCTTGATCTGTGGTCTCATCTGGGGCAGCCGGAACGTGACCAGTGGGAGCAGGTTAAAAGCGATCCCCGGCAGACGGAATCCGCTAAACTGGAACTTATTCGCCGATGGATGCATGAATCAGGTACGTTGACTCGCGCCCGGGAGCGTATCTCCGGATGGATTGAGGCCGCCAACGATAAAATTGACAAGAGTGGATTTGAAAATACACGGATTTTACACGCTTTATTGGAAATGATTCTACACCGCCAGTCATGAGGAGAGCAAACCAATGGTAAACCACCTGCAACATTTGGTCACAACGCTGGATCGCCAAAATATGCTGAATCACTTGAAAAATTTCCCGAACCACCTGCAAACCGCTTATGATTTGGTTAGGGATTATACTTTCAAGGTAAAACCCGGCGCGATCCAACAAGTGGTGATCCTTGGGATGGGTGGATCCGCAATTGGTGGCGAGATGAGTGTTGGCCTGTCTTATGAATTCGGTAAAGTTCCCTTTTTTATTTTTCGTAATTACCACATTCCTGACTGGGTTAGCGAACACTCATTGGTTTTGGCTGTGTCCTATTCCGGTAACACGGAAGAGACCCTGTCGGCATTGGATCAGGCGATTACTAAAAAGGCGTCCTTTATCGCGATTTCCAGCGGCGGTCAATTGGCAGCCATTGCCGATCGGGCTGGCGCGGATTTGATCCGGGTTCCACCGGGATTGCCGCCCCGGGCCGCCTTCGGGTATCTTTTTATGGCCCAATTGGCTACCTATTGCAAATTAGGCTTATTGGATATCCCCCTGGATCGGTGGATCAACGATATTATTCAGGAGATCCGTCAAAATATTCAGCCGTTGCTACCGGAAGAAGTCGGTGGGAAAGCTTTCGAACTGGCACGCGCCTCGGAGGGCAAATTACCACTGATTTATACCGGACCGGGGATCCTGGCGCCGGTGGGGATCCGTTGGAAGGGTCAGGTCAGCGAGAATGCTAAAATGTTGGCTTATCACAACGTGTATCCCGAGATGAACCATAATGAGATTGTCGGATGGCGCCAAATACCAAAATTATTAAAGCAAATTGTCGTCATACATCTCCAGGATGAGTCGGATGATGAGCGAGTGGCAATTCGTATGAGTAAAACCGGGCGTATGATTTCCCACCTGAGTGGTGGTATCTTTTATGTTAATTCAACCGGTTCGAATGTGATTTCACGGATTCTGTCTCTGGTTCAACTGGGGGATTTCATGAGTTACTATTTGGCTTTGTTGAATCAGGAAGATCCTACCCCTGTGCTGGCAATAGATGAGTTGAAGGCATTTCTGGCCAGTGTTTGAATGCGGTTAGAGTATTGACACTGCCTTACCGAAACTCTAATTTCAGCCTGTGGTGAGGTTATGATCGAAGTCGTCATCAAAAGCATCATTTTTTTCGCTCCAAGTAACGGGTATACACTGCTCTTGCAGGCGGGTGAAAAAGCGTCGCGCCAGTTGCCGGTGATGGTCGGGCAATTTGAAGCTCAGGCAATTGCTTTGGCAATGGAAGGCATTGAGCTTCCTCGGCCCATGACGCATGACCTGCTTTCAAACGTGATCGATAAATTGGCATTAAGTCTTGAATCGGTAACTATTTCCGATCTCAAAGACGGCACCTTTTATGCTAAATTACGGCTCCGCACACCCCGCGGTATCCGGGAAATCGATGCCCGGCCCAGTGATGCGATTGCCATCGCTCTCCGCAGCAAGGCTTCAATCTATGTTGAGGATTGGATCATGGCGGAAGCGGGTGTCAACGTCCAGGTCAGAGCGGCCGCCATGGCCGAAGGCAAAGGAGATCGTGAGCTGATTGCCCGTATGGATAAGCTCTCCAATATGGCGCGGCAGACCTATGAATTGGAGCAAAAACTGGATTCCGCCATTCAGGAGGAAAATTACGAATTGGCTGCTCTGATTCGTGATCAACTCCGCGACTTGAACAATAATTGATTTCATCAATATTTTAGCCTGCTTAAAAAAAATCACTGTTTAAAGTCTGGTCGAGGCTGATTGATATCGGTTTTTCAAAAGCGAACCCAATGGTTATTCCAGTAATGAACCGACTTAAAAAAAATTGATCAATGGACCAGCGTCCGCAATTATCCGGTGCGGGATTTTCTCCGGGATGACATTCGGATGGGCGCTAGTGTCATTGTCCAGCATAGCCGGATTGCTCCCAGGGCCATTGCGGGCGGAGCGGAAGTGAAAGCCGGTCACTCAGTCCGAAGCTGATATTATCCCAAGTCTGGTGGGGAAAAAATTAAACGGTTAATTTGGCTGTTAAGCAGCCATTATTCCGAATGATGCTTGACCCCAAATAGGGCGTCCCAATTTTTTAAAGCATCTTCAGCAGCTAATTGGCTGGCTTCCTTTTTACTCTTGCCTTCACCAAAACCCGCAACTTCACCATTGATAATTACCTGCATGATATACAATGGTTCATGATCCGGGCCCGAAGTTTTAGTGATCTCATATTCCGGTGTTCCCAAATTGTGCCGCTGGCACCGCTCAATGAGTTGCCCTTTATAATTGAAGGATTGTAATTCATCAATGTAGGTGGGCCGATCGGTGATGATAAAACGCTGAATCAGCCGCGTGGCTGATTCCAAGCCACCATCCATATAAACCGCCGCAATGACCGCTTCCATTACATCCGCCAGAATTGAATTGGAGTCAACGGGTTTATTATGGTTGCTAAGGGATTTAGCCGTTAGTACCCAATTCCCAAGACCGACTTCACGGGCCCGATCCGCCAGATGATGGGTGTTTACCAAAATGGTCCGATATTTGGTGAGAGTACCTTCGTTCAGGTCAGTGTGTTTTTGAAACAGATAGTCGGAAACCACCAACTCCAGCACCGCGTCACCTAAAAATTCCAATCGTTCATAAGAATAAGCACGTTCTTGAGAAACAGCATAGGAAGTATGCGTCAGGGCTTTTTCCAGCAGGAATCGATTTTGGAAATGATAATCAATCGCCGTCTCAATTTTCGGTACAATGTGGATGAATTCGGGTGAGTTTGGCTGGTTGAAATGGTTAGAAGATTTGTCTTTACGACCCGTTAACCAATGTAACCAGTTCATTCAGGACTCCGCGCTCAATCCTCGAATGTTTGGGCAATCAGGACGGCGTTATGCCCACCAAATCCAAATGAATTGCTCATGGCGGCGCGCACTTTGCGCTCAACCGCCCGGTTGGGTGTGTAGTCCAAATTGCATTCGGGATCCGGTGTCTCATAATTGATTGTGGGAGGAATGAGTCCTTTTTGAATGGCGCCTATCAGGGCCGCCAGCTCAATTCCGCCGGAAGCCCCCAGCAGGTGACCGGTCATGCTCTTGGTAGAGCTGATGGCCAGTTTACGGGCATGCTCACCAAATACTTTTTTAATGGCAGCCGTTTCGGTTTTGTCATTGAAAAGCGTAGAGGTACCGTGGGCATTGATATAATCGATGTCGCCGGGCTCTAATTTTGCGTCAGCGAGTGCAATTTTCATGGCGCCTTGAGCACTAATTCCGTCCGGCGCCGGGGTGGTGATGTGATACGCGTCCGCGGTCATACCAAAACCCGAGAGCTCGGCCAGAATGGGGGCGCCGCGAGTCCGGGCATGATCCAGACTTTCCAGCACAAAGATACCGGCCCCTTCCGCCATCACAAATCCATCGCGATCCAGATCGAAAGGCCGGGAAGCATGTTGGGGATCGCCATTGCGAGTCGATAGCGCCTTCATATTGGCAAATCCATTGAGTGCCATGGGCGTAAGTGTGGCATCGGCCGCGCCGCAGATCATTACATCGGCATCACCATAACGGATGGACCGCATTCCCAATCCCAGGGCGTGGTTGGCGGTGGCACAAGCTGAAGAAACCGAAAAATTAGGACCCCGGAATCCCCATTTGATGGCGATAAATCCCGAGCCGATGTCCGGGATCATCATGGGAATAAAGAAGGGACTGATGCGGCGATGTCCCCGAGTGATCAAGGCTGTGTGATTATCTTCAAATACATGTAAGCCACCAACTCCGGATCCGACCAGAACGCCTACCCGTGTTGGATCGAAACTGCCTTCCAAAAGGCCGCTTTGTGCCAGAGCCTGATTGGCGCCATGGATCGCGTAAACGCAATAAGGATCCATCCGGCGGGCATCTTTGGGCTCAACGATATCATCAATGTTAACGGGCTCAACCTGTCCGGCGATGGTGACGGGATATCCGGCCTCCACCCACTCGGGAATGGTGCGGATACCGTTTTTACCGCTGAACAAATTCGTCCAGAAGCCATCCACCGAATTCCCCAGTGGAGAAATTACTCCCATGCCAGTGATGACAACGCGCTTCGGCATTGCTACCTCACTCCTTTATCGCTTATTGCAAAGTGTCAAATATAACAATACATCAAACCGGATCGGTACAGGTCGACTGGTATATTGAAATTTATGTTATGGGAATACAGGAAGTCGTTTAGTTGGTTTTCTCGTCAATGTATTTAACCGCAGCACCAACAGTTGTGATATTTTCAGCGTCTTCATCGGGAATCTCAATATCAAAGACCTCTTCGAATTGCATTATCAATTCGACGGTGTCCAATGAATCAGCCCCTAAATCATCAATGAATGATGCTTCCTGAGTTACTTTTTGAACATCGACACCAAGTTTCTCAACAATGACATCTCTAACTTTTTCATAGGTACCCATCTGTTTCTAACCTCCTTCGGAATTGCCAAACAGTATGATTCTCGTACCGGGGAGAATTTTACCCGAATTCATGTCCCGGCCAGTAAAAAAGCACGTTGGAGAAAATTGTCCAACCTGCAAATATCGATGCATCTTAGAGAATTGCAAGGAAGGAATATTGCTTGGCTGTGTGTAATTATTAATCCTAAATAATTTGTCAGTATCATGTTCAACCGGGGTCTTAGCCCTGCATGACTAATCCACCGTCAACATTAAACACCTGACCAGTGATGTAAGCCGCTAAATCGGAAGCTAAAAAGGCAACCAGGTTGGCTACATCCCGGGCTTGTCCGATTCTACCGAGGGGAATCTGATTCTGGAGGCGAGTTTTAGCTTCAGCCGTTAAATTCAGGGTCATTTCCGTAGCGATATATCCTGGCGCCACGGCATTAACGGTAATACCCCGCGAGGCCACTTCCCGCGCTAGGGATTTGGTAAAACCCAGGATGCCGGCTTTACTGGCGGAATAATTGGTTTGGCCTGCGTTGCCCATTTGCCCAACCACGGAGCTGATATTGATGATCCGGCCGCTTCGGGCTTTCAACATGGGACGGATGACAGCCCGGGAAACATTAAAGATGCTTTTAAGATTCACCGCCATAACAGCATCCCAATCGTCTTCTTTCAGGCGCAGGATGAGATTATCCCGGGTGATCCCGGCGTTGTTCACCACAATATGAATGGCGCCCCAGGCATTCTGGGCGGACTGAATTAGATTCTGAGCTTCCGACGGTACGGAAACATCGCCGGCGATGCCCAAAGCCGTGTAGCCCTTAGTCTTGAATTCCGCGGCGACGCGCTCGCAATCTTCTATCTTCCGGCTGGAAATAACGACTTTGGCGCCGGCCGTGGCCAATGTCTCGGCAATCGCCCGCCCAATCCCCCGGGTTGATCCGGTAATAATCGCAACTTGATTTTGTAGCGTAATCATGCGGAAAGTTCTTCTAAATCTTCTTTGGTGCCGATCCCCTTGACCGCCACATCTCGATTGACGCGTTTGACCAGTCCTTGTAATACACGCCCCGGACCTATTTCAACGAATTCGGTAGCGCCGTCTTTGAGCATCTGGTTAACCGAATTTTCCCACAGAACGGGCGAATCGATTTGCCGGATCAGATTTTCACTCAGTTCATCCGGCTTGGTCGTGCTTCGGGCATTCACATTGCAGTACACCGGAACCTGTGCGGGCCGAAAAGTTACGGTGCGAATGATCCGCGCCAAGGCCTCTTTGGCGCTGAGCATCAGGGGCGAATGAAAAGCCCCACCAACATTTAATTCTATCGCCTTTTTGGCGCCCGCCGTTTTGGCGGCTTCCATGGCGTATCTAACGGCTTCCTTGTCACCGGAAATCACAACCTGCCCCGGTGCATTGAAATTGGCAGCTTGAACCACACCCCGCAAACTGGAATGCTTGATTACCAAGTCAAGGTCTTCCTGACCCAGGTTGATAATCGCAGCCATGGTTCCGGCCTGCTCTTCGCCGGCGATCTGCATGGCTTCAGCGCGCACCCTTACAATCTGGAGTGCATCCGCAAAACTCAAACTCCCGGCAGCGTAAAGCGCCGTGAATTCGCCCAGACTATGGCCGGCGGTCATGTCGAAGGTGAAAGCTTTGGGCAACAGCGAATAATAAGCGGCACTGGCCACAAATATTGCCGGCTGGGTAACTTTCGTCTCGGTGAGACTTTCTAATGGTCCTTCAAAAGATAACTTGGCTATATCAAAGCCTAAAATATCGTTGGCTCCTCGATAAAGTTTCCGGATTCGATCATGCGCTGCGTAAATATCCTGCGCCATTCCCACTTCTTGGGAAGCCTGTCCTGGAAATACTAATGCCCGCTTCATCTCATTTACTCCTGGTTGGACCCCATTTCAGTAAAATACTACCCCAGGTATAACCCGCTCCAAACGCCGCTAAAACAACATATTCACCATCATGCAACCGGTCTTCCTCCACGGCTTCTTTTAACGCTACGGGAATGGTTGCCGCGGTAGTGTTGCCGTATTTGCCGATATTCAGCATGACTTTGTCCGGTGATAATCCCATCCGCCGAGCGGTGACATCAATAATGCGTTTATTTGCCTGATGGGGTACGAAAAGTGCGATGTCATCACCCGTAATGTGGTTCTTTCCTAGGATATCGGTGCTGGCCGACGCCATACCCTCAATGGCCCGCTTGTATACTGTCCGGCCATCCTGATAGATATAATGCTGATGATTGGCCACCGTTTCGGCCGTGGCCGGTAACCGGCTGCCGCCAGCTTTCTGGTTTAGCGCATCCGCACCGGAGCCATCAACAAATAGCATTGTATCAACTAAACCGTACTCCTCATCCCGGGAAGGTTCCAACAGGACAACGCCGGCGGCATCACCAAACAGAATACAAGTATTCCGGTCGGTGTAATCCGTAATCGCACTCATGGTATCGGCACCTACCACCAGCACTTTTTTAGCGTTGCCGTTTTCAATGAAACTGGCGCCGGTTCGCAAAGCAAATAAAAATCCCGAGCAGGCGGCGGACAAATCAAATCCCCAGGCCTTTCTGGCGCCAATAGCATTTTGAATCAAAGCCGCTGTAGCCGGAAACATCATATCCGGTGTTACGGTAGCGACGATAATAATATCGATTTCCGGGGCTGTTACACCGGTATCGGCAAATAATTTTTGAATGGCGGCAATGGCCATATCGGAGGTGGCCTCGCCTTCTTTCACCAACCGGCGTTCACGGATGCCGGTGCGGGAAACGATCCACTCGTCATTAGTTTCCACCATTGTTTCAAGTTCAGCGTTGGTGAGAATACGTTCCGGCAGGTATTTTGCCACACCGGTAATAGCAGCACGAATTTTAGTCATGGGATTAATGCCTTATAACTTGGTCGTCCATGGGGTTAAAAGTGATTTGCTCCTGCGATTCCCGAATCCCGGACTCAATGGTCCGGATCAGGTTATTCCGGATTAGGCGCTGACCTTCCCGAATCGCATTTTTTATGCCCACACTGGTGGAATTTCCATGGCAAATCAGGGAAATTCCTTTCACTCCGAGCAGGGGCGATCCCCCATAATTATTTGGATCGAACTGGGTCCGGATGTCACGAAAGACGGGAATCAGCAGGGCCGCACCCAATTTTTGAACCAGGTTATGAATTTTCACCTGCATGAGGTTGAAAAGTGTCGTAAAGGCACTCTCCGCGAGTTTCAGGGCTACATTCCCGGTAAAACCGTCAGTGACCACGATATCGATTCGATCCGTAAAAATATCCCGGCCTTCACAATAGCCCGTGAAATTCACGCTGGAGCTCTCTTCCAGAAGGCGATAGGCCGCTTTAACCAACGAGGTTCCCTTTTCTTCCTCTTCACCAATACTCAAAAGCGCAACCCGCGGTTTTTTAGCAGTCTTCATAATGGTCTGGTAGGCATACGTGCCCATGATACCAAATTGAAGTAAATTTTTTGGTTTAACTTCACTCACGGCGCCTACATCGAGCATAAGTGTGGTGCCGGCGTGATGGGGCAGAAACGCACCCACGCAGGGACGATCCACGCCCTGAATCCGGCCCAGGGTTAACAATGAATTGGCCATGACCGCGCCTGTATTTCCCGCCGATAGGAAAGCATCGCCGTCACCGCTTTTAAGCAGATTCAGACCAACCCGCAGGGATGAATCGGGCTTCTCCTTGAAAGAGCGGGTAGGACTTTCGCCCATCTCCACGGCTTGGGCCGCATGGACGACGGAAATGCGGTTGGAATCGTAATTGTGTTTTGCAAGCTCAACGCTGATGATCGACTCATTACCCACGAGGATAATGTCAGCCTCCGCCCGCGGTTCCTGTAAAAACAAAAGCGCCCCTTCAATATTCACTAAAGGGGCATTGTCACCGCCCATGGCGTCAATGATAATGCGCATGAACTGTTTAGACTTCTTTTGGAATTATAACCTGTTTCCCTTTGTAGTGACCACAATGGGGACAAACCCGGTGCGGCATTTTAGCTTCGCCACAATTGGAACAGGTAATCAAAGTGGGAGCGATTGCCTTCCAATGAGTGCGCCGTTTATCGCGACGGGCTTTGGAAGTTTTTCTTTTTGGAACAGCCACTTCTAACCCTCTTTTTTGCTAAATACATTTTTCAGTTTTTCCCAACGCTCGTCAATCTTTTTCTCAGGTTCGATCAGTTTTTGTAGTTTGCGGCCTTCCGGGCAGTCAGCACTACAGCGGTGTGAAATGGGGATAGCTATTAAAACCGTATCCCGCGTGATCTGAGTCAGGTCAAATTCACTTTGACCCGGGGTTGTAAAATAGATGTTCTCCTCGCCGCTTTCCGTCAGATGCCGATCCGGTGGCCGGAGAATGAATTCGTACTCAC
>CAZIWX010000056.1:0-16085 GCA_964543125.1 uncultured Lentisphaeria bacterium
CCAAACCATTAGGTTCATTGAAAGTAGCATTTCCAATCTGAAGGTCAGCGAAAAGCTGGCTTGGTTATGCTCGAAAACCGTTTTCCGGTTTTTTAAGAACCGGGGAAGGTCTTTAGAATACGCCGGTCCAAAAAGTCCGGTGCGTCCGGTTTCTTTTTTAAGAAGCTTGCGGTCCATTCCCGGTGCTGAAAATTGAGGCAGAATAATTTGATGATGGTCGACTCTGGCATTAATCCGGCTCGTTTTTATAGCTGTTATTACTGAATGTGTGTTCAGGTCCCCTCCACAGGAAGCACACCAAACATTGATGCCGTTGGCCGGCGCCACCAGCAAAAAAACATTTTCGCCTTTTAAAGATTTCTCAACCCGCCGGACAGTAAGATGAAAATTGCTGGTAAGCAAAACCGGCGCGTTTCGACCCGGGCGGCCGATGATTCGCAGTCCCGGTTCAACGGGATTAGGAAACCAGCGGCCGATGAAATCCCATACGGTTTTAATCAATGAAAAATCATCGCTCGGTGTTTTAGCGTTTGGCATTACACTTTCACCGGGCTCTTGGTCCGTGGTTTTTTTAGCTGAAATAACGGTGAAACTATCCAGAAATGAACGCTCTTCACTGGTGATGTTGAATCCGGATTCGGTTATTTCTTCCGAAATGCGGGTGAATGGTTTGGTGCCGGTCTGGGCAATGATATAAGTTAAAACGGCTAAAGGGAAGCGCACTAAAAAGTGGATTATCTTTTTTAGTTCGTTCCCGGGTTGAACTTCCACCGCCATTACGAGGGTGCCATGGGGTTTTAATATTTTTCTGATTTGATACAGCGCCAGGGCTCTTTCTTCGCCATAGAGTTCGCTAAAAACCAGGGTCGATACAATCAGATCAAACTGATTCTCCTCAAACAGGGAATCAATTTCAACAGCTCCGGCATTATACAGCGTTATTCTATCCCGCATCCCGCCGGTGGCAACTCGCTTTCGGGCAACCGCTAACATCCCGGTTGATATATCTACGCCGGTAGCTCTGGCGCCGGCCTTGGCGGCATCAATAATCAGCGAGCCGGTCCCGCAGCCGATATCGAGCATTTCCAGCCCGTCTTTTACATGGTTCTTAATAATCCGCCGCCTGATTTTTTTTACATGGCCCCCCGATAGAATGTTAATACCCGCATCATATCGTTCCGGACGATTTTCAAGTATTTTCATAAAGATATAAGAAAACATTTTTTATAACCTTATCCCCGGAGGTCCTTTTAAAAAATAGGTCCGCATATCTCCTTTACCCTTAATGTGTATCACCCCGCGTGCTTCAAATTCATACTTTTCATGCAGGCGTGCATAGATTGATTCCGTCGTCTGAATCCGGCCGGCCATTCCGTGGGACTCCATCCGGCTGGCGGTATTCACCGTATCCCCCCAAAGATCGTAAATGAATTTTTCCTTGCCAATAACGCCGGCAATCACCGGGCCGGTATTGATCCCGATGCGAATATCCAGGGGGGTCCCCAACTGATTACTAAAACGGGCAACGGCCTCCATCATATCCAGAGCCATTGCAGCTACTGCCTCGGCGTTATTCTTATTTGGTATCAGCATTCCGCCGGCAACCATGTAAGCGTCACCGATAGTTTTGATTTTTTCTAAACCATATTTCTTGGCGAGTTCGTCAAAACAAGAGAATAGACCGTTCAGCAACGTGATTAAATCCGCCGGAAGTAAATTTTCTGAAAACGGAGTAAAGTCTACAATGTCCGCAAAGAGAACGGTGACGTCGTCAAAGCTGTCGGAAATCGGTTCTTCCCCGTTTTTAAGGCGTTGAGCGATTGGCGCCGGTAGAACATTAAGCAGAAGCCGCTCGGACTTTTCCTGTTCCTCCTTCAATGCCTGCCGGCTAAAAAACTCTTGTTGGCGCAATCGTGAGGACATAAAGCTGGCCGTTAGTGCAATTGCCGAGGAACAAATCAGAAAAAAGGCATTCTCGAAGAATCCTGACTCGTCTTGAACGATAAGCTGCTTACCGATAAAAACCGGTGTTAGATATACAATCCAGATCAGCACGCAAGCAATGCCCATCTGCCTAAATGAATAGGGGAATAACAGCCCGACGGCGACGATGATAAGCACCAAACCGGTTTGGAAAAAAGAGTGATAATTTCCGGAAGCGATAATCGCCATTTCAACATCCAGGGTTACAATCAATAAACCGACCAAAGAAAGAGCGAAGGCGCCCCGCATGGCAGCCTTCATATAAGTCAAACCCCAAAGGACCAGGTCCAGGATAATCACACCGGCCCGAACCCAGACAAGATTATGGAACAGGGTTGGATTGAGAATGAACTGAACGCTCCCATCCAATCCAACGATGAGAACGACCAGCAGAAACACAACCCGTAGGCGGCTAAGTATCAAATCCCGTAGGTGATGGTTATAATCCACCCTCCACGATGGCAAAATGTCATTATCAAACATCATTCACTTCCCTGCTTCTATAATTCGGTGAGTCGTCCAATCATTTCGCAATTATGTTCGAAAACGGGTTGGTTCCGAATGACTGGCAAAACACCCTTTACACAGCTCGTTTTACATCCCCCGGGAAAAGGGTAACCCTTTACCAAAACCGCGCCAGCCCTGATCGTTTTGAAAATCGGATTCCGGTGCATGCTCAGCGGACCCCGTTCATTGGACCGATCACGCCGATTCTTGGGGGTCAGGGTCCCGGTGATCATCCTGCTGCACGATTTCCGCGGGTTACCGCCGTCCGGATCTTTTCCGGGTAAATCAATGCCAAACTTCCTGCACCTCTGTAGTGAGTGCAAACACAGGTGATTTGGTAGCTTACCGTCAAGTTCAGAACCCTTCCCTGTCAGCTTAATTCCGGGTATTATAAAGAAAACCGGCCGGAAAACCAAGGAGCCTGCCCGGGTTTCGAGGAAACCCAGGCGGAATTGGCTGTAATCCAGGCCAAACCTTGACTTTATCCGGGCAGGCCGGGATTTGCCGTTCGTTTCACTCCGGCTCTACTTCCTCGTCTGACGCTGTCAGACTCGTTGTGGCGAATCCTATTCGGTCTTCTCGGACTTGTCCCCAAGCAAAAAGGCCGGCTTACGCTGACCTTTTAATTGTGGGCCCACAAGGATTCGAACCCCGAACCTGCGGATTATGAGTCCTAGGCCACTATTTGTTTATATTGGACTTGCAAGATGGGTGTGACTGGAAAGTGACTGTGACTATTTTAGATCAAACCCGGGTGTTCATGCGTAAGCCATTCAATGATTACATCACGAAGTTCAAGCACATAACGAAGCAGTTCAACAGCATCATGTTCAGATGTAACACCTGCATTATCGTATTCAAGTGTGTTTCGTTTCATTCTACACGTGTCAAGGTATACTGCTTCATCTTCCCTCTCCGGCCCAAGGATTATTGATAAGGCTTTTAAGGTTCGATAGTGTGCGAGGTTTCTTTCAGGTTTGAATCCTTCAGCATATAGGAGGCAAGTGCATAGCTTTAGGGCGGCATTATATGCAATTCCAAATCGCCAATCACTTGATATTGCCGTACGTTGCGCATCTTCAAGGTCTCTATGTACAATTCCAAGTAGATTCAATATCTCTTGCTTGCTGGTCTGGTGTGGCCGAAGCCAACCATTTTCATACCAATCGCGCAAGCTCATCTTCATTTCCTATTATCATTATTTTTGGCGAATATAAAACTGAAGAAATAAAATGCTCATGAGATTTTTTCCTTGCAATAAACTCTTTTAGCGTCATCACATGAATATTGATTTCCCTACTGACTTGATTCGTGGCTTCAATAAGTTGTTTGCTTAAATAGCGCAATCCAACATTACCGATAACAAACAAATCAATATCACTTTCTGGCTGCATGGTAGCAGTGGCAGCAGAGCCAAAGACAAATGCATATTGTAAATCAGCATGTTCCAATGCTTGTAATAATATATTTGAGAGCCCCACAGTTTTCATCACCAGGGAATGAATGTCAGGATAAAGATTATTATCATTATTTGCACTGTAATATGTTCGGTTGCCAGCAACCCGTTTAAGAAGTAGTCCATTTCTAACAAGCTTTAAAGCTTCTTGTCTGACGGCCCCAATTGAAAAACCGGATCTTCTCTCTATCTCACGTAAATGAAGCTCCTGAGAATCAAGTCCAAAGAAGAGACGGAAAAATTCAGCTCTAACGCGTGATGATAATATTTCAGCAAGTAAACTCATGCACCCCTATTGTATTGTTTTAATATACATATGTTCTGTATTTGTATACAAGATATATTTTATAATCAGTGTTTACATCAAACATAATTGTTCCGGATGGTTTGTATAACTGTGAACCCACTCTTGTTAAATATCTACTGATCCTAAAACAAAGAAAGGCTGGCAAATGCCAACCTCACTTTATTGTGGGCTCACAGGGATTTGAACCCCGAACCTGCGGATTATGAGTCCTTCGCCTTTGGTGCTATATAAGGGTTTGCGCGGTGCGAGTGACCAAAAAGTGACTATGCGATTAGATAACTTTTTTCAGTTGAAAAAGAGGACTTTGCAACCAAGGTTGTTCCGGTCTCTAACTTTTCCACGGGTACAGGGTTTTGGGGAAAGGTCAGGTTATATAGCTGGGTGAAACCAAATATTCAGTATATGGAAGAGGTTGGTATAAACTGTTTAGCCCACAAGCAAATGCCCAACAAAGAAGCCCCGGTCGTCTCCGCCGGGGCTTTGATTGTTGTGCTGAAAATTGAAATAATCACAGCCACTAGGGTTGATTATTTCAAATAAGTGATCTTTCGAACAGCATTATAACTGCCCGCTTCCATTCGAATAAAGTATATACCGCTAGGAACTTGTTTACCGGCATTGGTTTGTCCAGACCAATTTACCGAGTAGGACCCTGGCTGTTGTGCCATCGTACTCTTAGACCATACAACTCTCCCGAGTAAATCATAAGCAAATAAATTGATATCAGATAATTCAGGGACGTCATATGGTATTGTAACCATAGGGTTAAACGGGTTAGGGTATAGTTCACCCAGTTTAAATTGGGTCGGTAATGCTGGCTTTTCATCCCCGGGAAAATTCTTCCCCATTAATCCTCTTAAAATTGAAGCAGCTTCAGTTTTTGGGTATTTATTCAATATTTCCCCAAAATACTGGGTCGCTTTCCCGAGAGTCTCGGATGGATCATTTGCTATCTCACTTATTTGACCAGCGTCAAACAAACTCCATGCTATCATATCATCTGATTCTGGATATTCCGAAAACTCAATAGCACACTCATCAAAAGTCGATGCTGCTGAGATTAAATTTCCCTGGCGAGCGGTATTGCCGCCAATGAAATATTTTGAAACAGTGCCAAATTCATCATTGTAAGTGGAGACATAATTACCTAAGAGTAATAATAAACCATCAACATCATCCATGTGATGGTAGCAACGTTCAAGTCCCATTAATGCGAGTTTTGCGAATCTTGACGTATGATCAAGAACTATAATACTATCAAAACATGTTACAGCCTCCTCAATATTTCCATGTCTTTCATAAAAAAGTCCATCATGCAGCAATAATTCTTGGGCTTGTTCATCTGAAGTGGTGGGTTTGGGTAAAGTACCCGGTCCCATTCCCAGTGTTACATCCGCGCGAGGTGTTGTTTGTACTGAACCATATACTACTGGAGTATTATTTTCCCACCAGTTAGTTTCGGCAAGGACTGCAGAGCCCGTTCCATTATAAATATCATAGTTATTATTATCGTTGAAGTAATTAAAACCACCCTCATATACCATAGGTGGCCCGTCCGCTCCGAATACTCCAAAGTTTGGACTAGCATACGAACCAACATACACGCCACGATAAGTATTGGAATAAATATGGTTATTTACCGTATTATCTCCCGACTCACGAGTATTTGAAAAATCAGGGGCACTATAATTGGTGCAATAAATTCCATAATAATTTGACGAAATGTCATTATGCTCAATGGTAGGATTTGATCTACTTAACAACAGCCCGGAATGTGAACTTTCAATAATCTCATTGTCCCATGCATGAAAATCTGAATAGTACCCGTAGATATTATAAATATTTTCAAAAAATAAATTATCATGAACGCTCATATCTGAGTTATACATATATATACCAGCATTGTTAGACCAAAATTCGATATTTGAGATCGATGAATTATTATGACTCACGGCATATATACCATACGCATTGTTGATAAAAGAACAGTTTTCTACATCAATCGAAGTACTGTTACCATTAATACGAAGCCCATAGGTTGCATTCTCAAATATTGCATTTCTGACAGTCACAGATCCTGAGTTGGTCACATAAAGGCCATACCACCTGTTATTTGATCCAGATTGCTCAGGTTTTAATTTTACCGTATCTGTTGGACTTCCATCCACAATCAAATTCCCTTGTACCGTGATCTTTTTCCCCGCAGGAAGAGAAATGGTTGATCCAGATAAAATCTTAACTGTAACCCCCGATGGAATGGTTATATCATTCGAAGTAGTAATATCACCATACAAAGTTAGGTCAGCATTAATATTAGTAAGATTTAAATCGCCAGTATACGCATTAAAATAAAGATCAAGGGAAACGGTACTATCTCCAGAATTCCAACAGATATTGTGCATTGCGATATGTGGATCTGCATCGCCTTCCCAATATCCAGGGTGTCCTGCATGTCCCGTTTCCAAATGGACTAAGGTGCTTGGACTTGTGGTTGCATCCCAATTTTGGCCCTGATAATTCGGCCAAAAATCGCCCGAATACTCTTCAAAAGTATCATAGTAATGATCCCAATTTTCCCCGAGAACCCATGAATTATCGGCTGGTATCATTATGGGATTCAGAATTTTTTTCCAAATTAACATACCTCCGGCTAGATTTTTCGGATCGCCTTCTGGAGGAACATAACCACTTGGAGGGATTGGTGTATATTCATCAAATTTTTCCTGTAATTTATTTACTAAATAATATTCATTATACCCATACGTAGTATCATCATCACCAATTTCTGTATTAAAATACACCGCGCTCGCCGGTGTTTTTAAATAATAAATCTGTGGGTCGTTATAATTATATGCTAAAACCATACCTGTAGTGTCTGAATCGAGTGTATCTAGTACATCAATCCACCCATGATCGATTCTAATAGGAGGAATTAGAAGAGCGGGACATTGTTCCAACCTGTTAACTGGTCCGTTACAATCCCCCAATTTCATTAAATCCCAATAGGCGAAGGGGATATAATCACCCCCTGTGTGACCCAGTCCGATAGTGTGGCCAAATTCATGGGCAGCTCCTCCAATTCCAACCATTCTGTCCATACCATTTCTAAGTGACCTTTCATGCATACCAAAGATATTATAACAACCGCCATAGGGATATAAGGCCTGAGGATTAAGTGAACTACTTGTGAAGTTTCCAGCGTGAATGATTAAAATTTTATCAAATGGTCCTCCATTACAATCCAGAAAAGTATCTACATGTGTGAGGGAAAGTATTCGTAACCACCCGGTTTGTAATCCGTTGATAGTATCAGGAGAAGCATAAAATGCGAAAGTTGAATCCAAACAATACCAATCAATAACACCATTTTCATCAACGTCATTGATCAAACTACCGTGAACTCGCAATTCGCCTTTTGTTTGTTCAAACCAATAGTCATAAAAACTACCAAATACCTCAAGACCATCAGGAGAATGAATTCCTGTTATTGATGAATCGTAATATCGATTTGTGCTAAAAAATTGATCATAATAATCATGCTCCAAATATCCATTTACTCTCGATGAGTCTGTATTCGGATTTGGTTGGCTAAATGAATAGTGTGGTAAATCCGTAAACTCAACTAAAAACACCCCAATATTCACAACCGCTGAATCACCCTCAAGGAGATTGGTATAACACCATCTATTATCTTGAATGTCGTTTGCTTCAGCGATTGATGCCAATTCTTCCAACCTTGATACACTTCGTTCAAGATGATAAGACTCAGGCGGAGGCTGATCCACCCCAACCTTATCACCCGAAGAAATAAATTCGCCTGATTTATCCAATACTACATAATACCACCAGCTATCTGTTTCAGGGATTATTCTGTAGCCATCATCTGTTTCCCAGTACCAAAAATATTGGTCGCCCCAGCATTTTGCTGAAAACTCTGTTTTCCCATCAGGTTGAGAAAAAGTTCTAAAGTCTGAGGAGCCGTAATAAGCCATTCCCGTTGACAAAGATATTAATAATGCAACTAGTAATCGGTTCATATGCTTGCCCTCCTTTGGGACACACTTCTCATCCCCATCAATCTGACAGGGTTATTATTTTTATTTATCTATTTTTAGCCTAGGCTATTTTCTATTTAATGTACTCAAATTTTTTTATTATGGTACCATTGGAGTTTTTTTTTGAAAATATAGTCAAAAAATATAATCCACTTGGAATATCACTGCATACGCTCGAGATATTAATTGTATAATCATTTTGAGAATTCTCGTTTCCAGGAGAAAATTGACCTACCCTTTGTCCAAGAATATTGAAAATATTAATGGTATACGTCTCATGCTTCTCGCCAAAGAATTTTATATTTATTGATGCATTTGTTGGATTAGGAAATACTTGAACATCCTGTCGCTTTTGGTCATTTCTTCTACGATTTTCTGAAATAGAAATGCTTGTATAATTTCCAAGATTCCCTGTTGAATCGATTTTCGACATCCAAGCATTGGTACCATCATCGAAAAGATAAATCAGACCGCCTGCTCCATCGTTCACCGCTAACGGTTTTCCGTATGGATAATTAGCTCCTTTGGTGCAAAGTATTAAATTCCCACCCCAAACCGAAACACCGTTGAGGTCAACGCGGTCTATATACTGTTGATGATTGATTTGCTGGGTAAGAAAAAAGGAATTATCACTACATTTTGTAAAGGTCGTATATGAGCCTAACCCTGGAAATACCCACACCCCTGAATCACCTGACAAAAAGTTACCTTCTGAATCGATTGACTGAAAATATAAACCTGCAGTACCACTGCGGGTATCTTCAAGATATAGAGATACACCGCCCTGACTATCCGCTTTGATTCCCTTATAATAACCAGTAATATAATTTAAATGAATCCCATCTATAGGCCAGATGGGCAAAAATTCATTGTCGGTTTTATAGATATTATGTTGACCATCGACAAAAAAGATTTCACCATCCGAGTTGAAAGAGAACCAATTGATATTTGCTGTTGCTACTTGAGACTGAATTCCGCCAGCACCATGAATTAAAAGTCCGGATTCACCAATTTTTTGCAGTTTAATCGGTGGACCATATATAAGATCAAATCCATTGAATTGATCCGGATGTATTGTCCAAATATTCTCAACATCAGAATCAATAAATATTCCATATTCCTGCCATTCAATCGCGCCATCACTATTGAATTTTTGACAATACAAATCTGGTGGTGAACCCCAGGTAGATATGTTCCTAAAGTCTGTCCATGCTACAAAACATCCGTTATCTTCTGCAGGAGTCACAACTCCCTGCAGCCCGTGAATTTGATCGATGTTATTCTGTCCGGAAAGATTAGGATTTGTGAAAATAATTCCCTGGTCCCCCCAAAGCTTACTACCGGATGAATCAATTTTTTGAATATGAAATTCACCGCGCCCTAGCTCTGGTATTGAGGTAAACTGGACATCCAGATACAAAACAATCAAACAATTGTCAGTGCTTTTAGTAGAGTTGATGTACCATTGTTCATGTGATCCATTAGCTGATAGTTCTAACCATTCATCCCAACACCGAACACCCTCTTGATTGAATCTCCGAACCCATGAATGTCCATACTGTAGAATTGTGTAAGCACCACCATAGGAATCAGAAAATAAAGCTCGACTATAGTACGCTTGCCCAACAAATACGGCAGAATCAGGATTTGCTGACCACCCTAATCCCAAAAGAACATCGCATAGAATAAATAGTGAAAAGATTCTTAATACAGGCATTGATGACAACAGTGTATGTATATATTGTGTGCCCATTTTGATCGTTTTACAGTCAATCTGATTTGAGTATATTTAAGAAAAACAATATTTGCAAGAATAAATTTTATTAAATCAGTTATTTTGAAATGAATATAAGTGATTGGTAATTTAATCAACCTTACTCATACCCATCCACATCTCTCTAGTGATACACAATTCTAAATATCCTTAATTTTGTAATCTTGATCATCTCGCGATTCTTTAAATAACCGAAGTGACCATTTTTACCCTCAATCTGTGTCAAAATACTGACAAAGAATATGGCATTTGGTGTCACGATTTGTCATGTACGGATCAGTGTGAGAGATGCTTTTTAAAACAGAAAACCCCTTGAAAAACAAGGGGTTTAGGTGTGTGGGCCCACAGGGAGTTGCTGTCGTTTCACTCCAGCTCTACTTCCTCGTCTAACACCGTTAGACGCATCGTGGTGAACCCCATCGTATTTCTTCGTAACCTGATCCAAAACAAAAGCAGGATGACAAATGCCATCCTGCTTATTGGTGTGGGCCCACAGGGACTTGAACCCCGAACCTGCGGATTATGAGTCCGATGCTCTAACCATTGAGCTATGGGCCCGTCACCATTTTCTCTTTTGGCGGGCTAAAATAATCGGCGACGGATGGGACTCCAACATGATTTGGTCATTCCACCTCAACGCGCTGCCGTTTCGGTCCACTGAAAATCCCCCCGGGGAATGATGCCGGGACGCTCGCCACTGCCGGGATGCTCATCGACAACTGATGTCAGCGATTTATTCTCTGTGTTAAAACGCCACAACCCTTTCAGATGACTCAAAAGGGTGGGATTATAGTGCTGCGTCAGTTTTTCAATATGGCTGCCATGATAAGTTAGCTCCGAATCGGCCAGGGCCGTGTTCCACAGTCGCACCTCATCCAACCAGCCGGTCCAACCATTGTCCGGAGTACTCTGACCCGGATCCCAGTCGCCCCCGATCAGGATGTTATTGCCGGTCGGATTCATCTGCCAGGTATGATTCTTTGCCAGTCGACGTGATCCATCGACGAACAGTGTTAAGCGGCTGGTATCATCATTGGCTAGTGCCAGCGAATGAAACTTGCCGTCCAGCAGATTCACGGTAGAACTGGCAGTCAATTGATTGTTGGCATAAAACACGGTAATTGTTTTCCCGGTGGATCGATCAATAAATATCGCCAGATCGTTATTGTTGTCCGCGTCCGGCACCATCAACAGACAGGGACTGTCCTGGGTTAAATCACCGACCCGAAACCAGAATTCCCATGTGAAAGCATTAGCGAGATAATTGGTGTTCAGCGAATCAAATTCCAAGTAACTGATGGCAGCATCAGTCGATGTAATTTTTATAGATTGGTAAAATGGTGTCGGTTGACTGCACTGTAGCATGACAAAGATCGCCATTCCAATAATGATTAGTCTGGTATAAAGGCGGCGCATCAGAACAGCGTTTGTACTTTCACCAGATTGCTGCGGTCGGAGTAATTACCCCGGCTATCCTTGGCCCACACCGCAAACCAGTAGGTGACACCGCTTCCCAGATTGGAAATGGTCGCCTGCAGATTGACCGTTTCACTTTGTAATGTGGAATTATCACGGCTCATCCCCGTGGAATCCGTGTTGCTATACAGCGCATAGGAATCCGCCGCCTGGGCTGGCGTCCAGGACAGAGTCGCCGAATGCGCCGTAATATTTGTTGCTTCCGCCAGAACCACCGTGGGTAATTCCATGGCCACAAAATTTCCCAGGATTTCACCCCCCTCCTGATTGCCATGGCGGTCCTGTACCATGATTTGATAAGCGTATGTCCCGGTTGCCTGGTCAATTGAATTATCGGTATAGGACAACTGGGCGATGTTAGTGGTGGTGGTCACAAGCGTGCTTTGCCGCCACTGTAATGCCAGGGGTACGGTTTCTAAAATGGTGTCCGCCAACCAAATGGTGTCGGAGGTCTGTAAAACGAATAAATCGGTATAGCGATTAATCCGGTACGCCTGAAAATCAGGTTCCGGAACGGTCGCCCAGTCCCACTGCAGAACCAATCCACCCTGTCCGCTGGCCTGGATATTGGTCACATTCGCCCGCTTGATTCGTTCCGGTTCGGCGGTCAATCCGTTGCTGTACCCCACGCCGCCATTCGTATCTAGGGTAGCCACCGAATAGATATGATTCACACCATACCGGATATTGTTTGTATCCGCATAGCTTTGGGTAGTTAGTGTTCGAATGGTATCTACGCCGGATTGAATATCATTCACGGTTTTTGTAATGACATAGGCTGAAAAATCGTTTCGCACCGGGAGGTACTGGGTCCAGTTCAGGTCGAACCGGTAACGACCCGGTGTCAAGGTTTGCAGGATGACCGGCGTGATGGCACGTGTGGTGACGGTTAAAGGCGAACCCGTCACTGCTGTATCTGGATCTACCGTCCAGATCCAAAAGTAATAGGTGGTGTTTCCGGCGAGATTCAAATCGGTGAAGCCGGTAGCTGCTATATCGGTGGTTTGGATCAGCGTATCGTGGACGGCACGGGCGCTGGTATCAGTGGTGCGGGTAAGTCGATAACCGGTAAAGTCCGAATCATCACTGGGCTCCCACTGAACCGTCGCGCTGTATTTGGTAATATTACCGGAACTCACAAAGGCTACCGGTTGCAAAACCAGGGTCCTGGCTGACAGCGGGTTGGTTTTGAAAATTGCCCCGTGAGTATCCATAATAAAAACCTGGTAAGTATAATTCGTATTCTGATCCAGACCGGTGTCCACGAATGAATTTTGGTTGTGGTCGCTTGAAAAGTACACCTGTGAATCCCGGGTGGTGTCCAGGATCGCGAATGGGCTGCGATACACCCGGTAATTTCTGAAATAGGGGTCCAGTGACCGGGTCCAGTGTACTTGGATATCATGTTTTCCCAGCGCCGTGGCCTGATCCAGTTCTGCATTCAGCCAATTCCCGGTGGTGCCCGACTTCACATTCGAGACCGCTGACCACGCGGAATCACCTTCTATATAAATGGCGTAATACCAGGTTTTCTGAATCGACATGTCCTGGGTATCCAGATAAGTGGTTTGGTTTTGATCCGTGACCACGTAGCGACTGGAATCGACTTGAGTTGCCGAAGCTGAATCCACGCCGCGCGTAATCACGTAAGCCTGGAAATACGCTTCGCTGGATTTGGACCAGGTTAATTTGAGCCGATATTTATCTATCTGACCATTGGAAATCGGCGCACTTACATCCTGCAACACCACCGGATTGGGTGGAATACCGCGATTATCCACCACAACATCACGCGGCTGGGAACTGGCTCGATTGCCGGCGTCATCAATGGCTTTAGCGTAAATATTTTTCACGGTATCCAGATTGAAATAGGCGTGGGTATCCCAGCTAAAACGAAAATTGTCGCTGCCCCCCTCTTTTTGGCCTACTCCCAACGTGTCCGCGGCCTGCATGAAGACAACCCGGCTCACCTGGTTATTGTCCGTGACCCTGGCGCGCAGGGTATAATTACCAATAACGGTGACCAGATTCGTGGACGGGCTGACCAATGTCACCACGGGCGGGGTGATATCTTCGGTTACCGGTTTTTGACACTGCCATCCCGAAACCATTAACAGGGTAAGGCCGGCTATTCGGATTAGCCGCCGGGTTAAGGCTGTTGAATCGGATTTAACCATATTTCAGGCGGTTTTATTGGCTGTAAGTACGTTTTCCAGCGACTTGATTTTTTGTAGCACGCCAGTCACATCACCCCCTTTTTGCTCCGTGATTCTGAGTTCCTGACGCAATACCTGGAGTTCTTCCTTCAATTGCCGGCGGCGCAAGGTTCGGAGGCAATCCCGAGCCAGTTCAACATGCACCGCCTTGCCCGTGTCCAGGTCAAATAGAATCTTGGTCAGCAAGCTCTGCCAGGGTGAATCGCCGAGTTCTTCAACAATCTGTTTCCGATCCAACGGCATTTCCTGCTCCAGCGCCCTTCGGAAATGAAGAAAGACATCCTTAAACCGCATACGCTCCAAAACGGAATCGTCGAGATGCTTGAGAATCCATTTTAAAACCGTTTCGTTTTCTGCAAAGTGCAATCGCAGCAATTCATATTCAGCCTTATCGGCAGCCGAATCCATTCGCACCGGCCCGGCATCAGTGTTGGGGTTTCCGTTTTCCGTTGCCGCCCGGCGGCGCGGTTGGCGGCGAGTCCGGTCTTTTAAAAGTCTGAATAGCGTCGGTTCCGCCAGACCCATACCCTCGGCGAACTGACTCAGTAACAGTTCCCGGGTCAACTGATTTTCCATGAGGGCCAGATCAGAGACAAACCGCTCGGCGAAATTGGCCTGGGCGGTGGCGGAGCGTAGCCGTGGTTTATAATACCCGATCAACCATTGCATATAATCCGGCGCCCGGTCCAGCAATTCATCAAAATCAGCTTTTGTATGGGCATTAAAATAACTATCCGGGTCTTCTCCTTCCGGTAATTCGACAACCCGGATATTCAAACCGGTGTCCAGGAGAATTTTACCGGCACGGTCCGTGGCTTTGATGCCGGCTTCGTCTCTATCATAGCACAGGAAAACCGTATCGGCAAATCGCCTAAGGATTTTACCGTGTTGCCCGGTCAGGGCCGTACCGGACCCGGCGGTCACCTGATGAAATCCGGCCTGGTACAGTCGAATGAGATCCAGGTAACCTTCCACGAGAATAGCGGCATGCGTCTGGCGCAGCTCATCCTTGGAGAAATTGAGTCCATACAATACCTGGCCTTTATGGTAGATTGGCGTCTCCGGCGAGTTCATGTATTTGGCGGTTTGATCATCACCCGGCATAACCCGTCCGCCGAAACCTAGAATTCGTCCCTGGACACCCGAAATAGGAAACATGATGCGCTTGCGGAAGCGGTCATAAAATTCACCGTTATCCTGGGTCATAAGTAATCCGGCTTTACTCAAAGTCTCCCGGGGGAGTCCCAGTTTCATGATCTGAAGCGTGACAAAATCCCATTTGTCCGGTGCATACCCAACCCGGAAGGTTTTCAGGACGGCATCCTCAATCCCACGCTTGCGTAGGTATTCCAGCGCCGGTTTACCTTCCTGGCTCTGCCACAGCGCCTTTTCGTATAGGCCGGCGGTGCGCTCATGGAGCATGTAATAATTGGAAAGATCATCCTTTTGCCGGGAAGCAACACCGCCGGGACCCTCGAAAGTCAGGGTGATTCCCGAGCGGTCCGCCAGAAGTTTGACGGCTTCCACAAACTCCAGTTTTTCATACTGCATAATGAAATTAATGACATTACCACCCACACCGCAGCCGAAGCAGTGAAAAATCTGTTTATCCGGTGCTACGGAAAAAGAGGGCGTTTTCTCACCGTGAAACGGACAAAGTCCGAAGTAATTACGCCCGGACCGTTTAAGACGCACATAGTCCGATACCACATCCACGATATCGTTGGCTTCGCGGACCTGTTCAATCTGATGTTCGGGAATACGTGCCATACGCAAAATTTACTCAGTTCCTTCCATGCCAATAATCAGGTTCGAACCTTTATAAAACAAGGCTGAACGGTGAATTATTCAATGCTGCCCACAGCCTTTAAAATTAGTATGGAGGCTTGAATTCTGGTAGTGGAAATGAGCGGCCGGCGTTTCCCTGTTTTGGGACAGTAACAGTCCTTCCGGCACCTCTCCTTGAAAAGGGAGAATAAAAGCGGGGTTTTCGGATTCATCCATTGCCATGAGCTTTAGCTCGTGGTTTGATCTCAGAAGAAATAGCGGGCTTTAGCCCAATAGAGATCCCGGAGTACGGGGCTAAAGCCTGTCCTGGACGGGACTTATCATCATTATTATCGGGTTGATTCTTCCCGGCACTAAAGTGCCGCGCTATTCTCGCTCGTCCCGGACGGGACAGGCTCCAACAATTGGCCTCGATCCCGTAACCGATTTCCGTCCGCCAACCGGCCCGGCCGGGCCGGCGGACTAAATCGGTTCTCGCATGGCTCCTACCGGAAATTAAATCCCGTTAGGGATGATCAATATT
>CAZIWX010000057.1:0-15342 GCA_964543125.1 uncultured Lentisphaeria bacterium
GCCGTGTCCACCCACTTGAATAGCGGGCATTTTCTGGATCCAAATGATGTCCGACCCAAAGATATTCAAACCGGTGTTAATGGCATTTTCCAACGTCCGAATGGCGGTCATAACCGCAATGATGGCAAAAACCCCGATAATAATACCCAGTAAGGTGAGCATGGAGCGTAACAAATTGTCGCGAATGGATTCGATTGCCATGTGGAAGGCGTCGGAGACTCCCTGAAAAGCATACACCTTCATAATATCTTCCGCTTATTCATAACGCAGCGCTTCAATGGGGTCGAGATTGGCAGCCTGCCGGGCGGGTGTCCAGCCGGCCAGCATACCGACGCCAATACTCAGCACAATCGCCATAAATGCAACCGAGAACGACATGGAAGCCGGGAAAACGAATTTATTGATGGCCCAGCTCAGCATTCCGGCAATTCCCAGTCCGATCAATCCGGCCACGCCGGTTATCACTACAGCTTCGATGAGAAATTGGCCTTTGATATGACTTTTTTTTGCCCCCAGAGCTTTACGTACACCAATTTCACGGGTGCGTTCCTTCACCGAGACAAACATAATATTGGCAATCCCAATACCTCCGACCAACAGCGACAGAGCGGTGATAACCAACCCGGTGCCGCCAATGGCATATTTGATAGTATTGTATTGCTTTTCGAAGGCTTCCTGCTGATTAATGGCAAAATTGTCCTTTTCATTCGGTTTCAGTTGCCGCAACTGCCGCATCAGCCCCCGTAATTCTTCCTTGGCATCTTCAATATGATCCACCGGAACCTTCACCGCAATCTGGCGCATACCCCTGCGGGAATGGAATATTTTCTCATAGGTATTGAACGGGATCACCACCCGCGTATCCATGTTTTGGAGCCCCATAAATTTGCCCATTTGACTCAGAATACCGATTACCCGGAAACGCCGGCTACCCAGCCGGACCTCTTTTCCGATCGGATTTTCCCGTGGGAACAGAGCTTTAGCCACATCAAAACCCAAAATAACGACCTGGCTGTAAGTCAAGTCTTCCGGTTGAGTAAAAAAACGTCCGTACTCAACCTCAATGGCGCTCACTTTGGGATAATTGGCGGTGACGCCATTAACAAAAATGCCTTCGGACTTCAGGTCTTTGTAGGCCACATTCGTTCCGCGTCCCAGCTCCTTGGCCACTACGAGCGCGTAATCCGAGCGTTTCGCAATTTCATCCGCCAAATCCATGTCAATAGGTGGGCGATTACGGATAGTCCACCACTCCCGGGAACCAAACCAGGGCCATTTCTGAACATAGATAACATCCTTGCCGATAAAGGCCATGCTTTTTTCAAAGAGGCCGTCCACACCTGCAATCAGGGTGGACATCAAAGTGACTGCCAGTATGCCGATCACAATACCGGTAGCCGTCAGAATCGAGCGCATTTTATTGGTCCAAATCTCCGCCAGAGCGATGCGCATATTTTCCCAGAAAAAGCTTTTAAGTATGCGGCGCATGTTGATCCGGCGCTTAAGCCCGGCGTGCTCCGTTAGCTTCGTCCGAAGCAATTTTTCCGTCCAGTAATCTGATCGTTCGGTTGGCGTGGCTTGCGATTTCTTCTTCATGGGTGACCAGGATGATGGTATTGCCCTGTTTCTGAAGTTCATCGAACAGTGCCATAATCTCCTGACCGGTTTTGGAGTCCAGGTTTCCCGTGGGTTCATCCGCCAGGATGATCGCCGGATTGTTTACCAGCGCCCGGGCAACGGCCACCCGTTGCCGCTGGCCACCGGAAAGTTCACTGGGTCTGTGGAGCATCCGGGATTCCAGTCCGACGCGCCTCAGCGCCTCTTTGGCCAGGGATTTCCGTTGGTCGGCCCGAATGCCGCCATTGTAAATCAGTGGCAATTCCACATTGCGCAACGAGGTTGATTTCGGGAGCAGGTTGAATGTCTGGAAAACGAAACCGATTTTACGATTCCGCACCGCCGCCAGTTCGTCGTCTGACATATGGGCTACATTAACGCCATCCAGAAAATACTCCCCTTTGCTCGGTGTATCCAGGCACCCGATCAGGTTCATGAGCGTGGACTTCCCGGATCCGGATGGTCCCATGACAGAAACATACTCATTTTTATTTATAATAATACTGACACCATTGAGTGCCGGGACCTTGGTATGCCCCAATTCATATATCTTATAAAGATCGTTTACATGAATTAGAACTTCACCATCCGGTGGATTGCTGGTGACAGGTGTCGTTCGGGTTGAGTCGTTCATAATTGTATCAATCAGTTTTAACTAATGAAATTATTTATTGTCTTTTTTATTGGGATTAAAACGCTGGCGCTTGGTGATCTTAACCGCGGTGCCGTCCTCCAGTTCACGGCTAATGGCTTTGTAGGGGCCACTGACCACCAGGTCGCCTTCCTTCAGACCCGCTAAAATCTGGAATTCATTTTCACCGGTGATGCCGGTAGTAACCGCTCTTTTTTCAACCTTCTTACCACTGTGGTCATTATCTACTATCACAAAAACCACCTCCACCGGTTCAGTGTCGGGTTGGTGGTCCAGATTCAGCGTGTCGGCAGGCCGTGATTCCGGGGATATTTTTTCTTTCAACTGGTGAGGTTTTCGCATGGTGACACTCTGAATAGGAACGGCCAAGGCGTTCGTTTCCGTGTTAGTACGGATATCCACTGCCGCCGACATACCCGGGCGAATTTCACCGGGAACATTGAGCATTTTGACTTTGACTTCAAAATTTGTCACTTGGTCCATGCTGCCGGTGTTCAGTAACTTGGCACTGTGAGCGATTTCGGTGACGATGCCATAAAAAGTCGTATCCGGCAAGGCATCGATGTTGATTTCCGCGGTATCCCCCAGCGCAACTTCCACCACATCATTTTCATTCACCTCAACCAGACATTCCATGTCGGACAGATCGGCCACGCTCATGATGATATCGCGCGAAAATGCTGATCCCAGGGCGATTTCACCCTCTTCTTTGTTCAGGCGTGTAATGATACCCGACATGGGCGCCCGAATAATAGTTTTGTTAAAATTATCCTGCGCCTGGGTCAATGCCGCCCGGGCTTGTTCCACGGACGATTCGGCTTGCTGGTAGTGTGATTCCGCCGACTGGTACACCAGTTCACTCACCAGTTTTTTCTCAAACAGTTGATACTGTTGATCGCGTTCCAGCTTGGCCAGTTTCAGGGAGGCTACCGTCGATGACATGGCTTGTTGTGCCCGCTTTACATCAGCGGCATAGCGTGTGGAATCCAGTTGGGCCAGAAATTGACCTTTGGCCACCTGGTCCCCCTCCTTTACATCCAGTTTTACTACCCGTCCGGCTACATCGGCAGAAACATTGACTTCCACAATAGGCTGGACCCGCCCGGAGGCAGTAACTTTATGGACAATCGCTTTTCGTGTGACTTTTTCGGCCTGAACATCAACAGTGTTACCCTTGTCTTTCTTCAGCGCAAACACAATCATTATCGCAATCACGGCCACGACACCGAGAATGATAAATATCTTTTTCTTACTCATATCGGCTTTCTTCTCCCGCAATTTCATCAGTGTTTCAAACTGATTTCCCCATCAGTTGATACAATTTGGCTTCCGCCAGCTTCAAACTATACCGGGATTGGATGACCCCCACCCGGGCATTTTCATAATCCGCCTCAATCCGAATCACATCAAGGATAGAAGCTGATCCGACTTGGTATTGTTCCAGAATAAGATCGTAATCCTGTTTGGAAGCATCTCGGATGATCCGTGAGATTTGCAATGATTCTTCCAGGTCCTGCATTTCCAGAATCGTCTGAGCAATATCTTTTTTCAGTTGGTCCCTGACATAAATCAAATTTTCGGTAGCTGATTTAGCGGCGATGTATTTTTGCTCTACGGTGCGTTTGGTATGCCAGCCATTGAATAAATTCCAATTCAGGCGCAGCCCGGCAGTGAGATTGGTGTTGTCTTTGGCCATCACATCACCCGGATTTTTTGCCGTATTGGAATAATCTACACTAAGTCCCACGCTCGGGATGTACCCACTCTTGGCAATTTTAACATTATACTTGCTCAACGTCTCGTTGCGCTCCAGTTTTAAAAGACCGGGATTGTTTTTCTGAGCGAAAGTCCAGGCTTCCTCCAGGGAGGGGACTTTCACCGCTTGCCACGTAGCTTCAATTAAAGCCACGGGAGTATCCCAGGGCCGCACCAGAATCAGGTTCAGATTTTTACTCTGTTGCGCCAGCGCTTTTTCGCCATTAATGATTTGTAACCGTGCCCGGGCAACGCCCACTCGGGTGCGCAGGGTATCGTTCAAGGACGCCGCTCCGACCCGGAAGCGCTCCAGTGCCAATTCGTGTTGTTTTTTAGCCGATTTCAGGTTTTCCTGATACACATCCAACAGATTTTTGGTGTTCAGGTAAGCATAGAACGCCTGTTTGGCTAAATAAACCGTGTTAATCCGGCTCTGATCCAGCGTGATGCCGGCTAAATCGGTGGAGACTTCCGCGGCTTTCAGGGTATTCCACCAGCGGCCGCCATCGTAAAGATTTTGGCTCAGGCTGAGATTCAGCGAATACCGGTCCGCCCAGGTTAAGTCCCCATAATTTCCGGTGAGCTGTTGTACCGGGTAATAAACCGTTCCGAATGATGTAGAAAGAGAATCAATTCCCACCGTGGTTTCAGCCGGAAAGGCACCGGCGTAATTTCCGGAAAAACTAAAGTCAACCTGGGGTAGAATAATGGCTTGAGTAGCTTTGGCCTGGCTAACCGCGGACCGGGCTTGTAACCGGTCTAGCCTCAGCGATTGATTCCGGGCCAGCGCCCTGGCAATGACCTGATCCAGAGTAAGTGATTGTAATTGCGGTTGGCCCTGAGCCCGCAAGGTCCAAGGGCCTAAAATCAAGGCTATCAGGAGTAATCGTTTCATTTTCATCCTCAGTATCGTACTACTACTTTTAGGCTATTCAAATATTACGCGATTGTTGTGCTCAATCACCCGGATCAGCCTCAGGGGAAAATTACCTGGCGCCGAACAGACCAGCCAGTCCGGTCCCCATGACCGTAAAAATTAACCAAAAAGCAAATACAGTCCAAATTCCGGTAGAAAGGGAGCGTTTATATAGTTTCGCAAAACCGATCCCCAATACCGCCACACTCCATAGACGAAAGAGGTCAAATTGGTTTAGAAATCGACTTAAAAAGCTGTTGCCTACATCCATGAATAATCCCGGGCTGAATAAAATGTGGGTAGTGTCTTTAGCAAGAATGATGGGGGCCTTGACAATAATTTCCAGAGCCCCGATACCTTCCGGCATTTGTATCAGCATTCCGTTACCACCGACGTAATAACTCAAAGCAACAACGGTGAAAACCTGGAAAAAGCCGGATTTGCCCCCCATACCGAAATTACCAGCGATCATGAGTGCACCGGCCCAAATTGCGAAAACGATAAACAAATACACCGGTAGAAGCGCATAACCCCATAAATACTTGAACTGCCAGGGATTGGCATGCATGGCTTCCATATCCTGCCGGGCTTTATCGAACCGAGCCTGGAGCTTTGCCCGCTGATCATCCGAAATATTGGGGTTGTCGCCAAATCGCTGTTCCTGCTTTTGAATCATGGTGAGTGTTTCACGGTATTTCACATCCTGATAAAACCGTGGTAAAACCGCAAACACCACCGATAAGAAAAGCAATGGAAAAACCCAATCGCGCCAATTGACCTTTTCAACCAGGTCATCAAACGCCTGCGTTGGCGCGAAAAACACATTCATAAGCCGCTTGAAAAAAGATTGCTGTGCCATTGACCCCAAACCTCCCTAGTTAGCCCCGAGATGCAAGCCGGGAACGAGTTATGCGTCCATTGCAGCCATTTGGTCTTTTATTAGACTCGTTCTCGCCCATTAGGTTGCCTCCACCTAGTCAGATTATTTAAAAATATGCGCTGCAACATACGCACCGGAAAATAACATGTTCATTTCGCAAATGGTGGTGGTATTTAGACAGAGTTATTCAACCCGGACCGGAGGTATATAAAACTTCAATTAGACCTGCGAGCGATTTCAATTTCAGCTTCATGGCGTTTGATCAATTGATTGAAGTAAATTCGCGCGGCCTCATATTCATTGGGAATTTCACCCTCCAGAATTGCTTCTTCGATCTCTTTTTTAAGCTTACCTACCAAGGGTCCGGGGCTGATGTTCAGTATTTCGATAATCTCATTCCCCCGTAATGGTGACTGGAAGGCCCGGAGTTTATCCTTTTCATAAACAGCCTGAATCCGGTCTACCACCCTGTCAAAATTACCATAGTATTTTTTTACACGACGCGGGTCTTTGCTGGTGACATCCGCTCGGCACAGGAGCATCAGATCTTCCAGGTGAGCGCCGGTTTCCACGATCAACCGGCGAATGGCCGAATCAGAGACATTTTCATTGGCCAGTGCGATGGGGCGCAGGTGCAGGCGGGTCATTTTTTTCGCGTAAGCCGTCATACGCTTCGGAAGCTTCATACGCTGCCCCACGAGATTAAGCATTTTTCGCCCCAGCTCATCATGGCCGTGATAGGTCCAGCCGATGCCTTTCACAAATTTCTTGGTATCGGCTTTACCAATATCATGCACCAACGCCGCGAATCGCAGCCACAGGCTGTCCGATCGCCGGGCCACATTATCAACCACCTTTAAAGTATGCTGAAAAACATCCTTGTGGCGTTGCCCATCCCGTTCTTCCACACCACCCATGATTGCAATTTCGGGAAACACCCGGTCCAACAGTCCCGTTTCCTGCAAAATGTAAAATCCGATACTGGGCTGGCCGGACATGAGGATTTTCAGGAATTCATCGGTAATACGTTCCTGGCTCACGATGGAAATACGGTCCCGTATCCGGGACATGGCATACAGAGCGGATTCGTCCACGGAAAATTCCAGTTGGGCCGCAAATCGAGCGGCCCGCAGCATGCGCAGCGGGTCTTCCGAAAAGGTTGTTTCCGGATCCAATGGGGTTCGTAATAGTTTAAGTTTCAGATCCTCCCGGCCGCCGTAATAGTCTTCGAAATTGCCGAAGGTCGTTGTGTTCAAAGACAGGGCCATGGCATTTACCGTAAAATCCCGGCGAGCCAGATCGCCTTTCAAGTCGGTGTAAACCACCTCCGGTTTACGAGAATCGGGCTGGTAGAATTCTTTCCGGGCGGAGGCGACCTCGATGACGAATTTACCGTATGGAATTAAGGCGGTTCCGAATTCGGGATAGGTGACCGGGCTGCGTACCCGGAGCGCTTTGGCCAAAGTTTTGGCGTAGATTACACCGTCACCCACGATCATTAAATCCACGTCTTTATTGGGTTTATTAAGGAGTAGGTCTCGAACAAAGCCCCCCACGGTGTAAAGCGGTAGGTTTTGGCCGTCGGCCAACTTACCTGCCGTGTGAAATACCTTCAACACCTCTTCCGGAATGCGGTCGGTCATTGCCATGTGGCAAATAAAAGGGTCTTCACCCTGAAAAAAAAGCAAACTTGTGTTAAAAACGAAGAGCGCTATATTTAGTTTATACCATGCGTTTTGAAAGCATACTTCACCGGTGCCTGGTGGTGTTCTTTATGGGGATCGGTTTTGCCCAGGCTCAGTTTATAACCGCCGACATCAAAATCGACGCATCCCATCTGGATGATTCCCAACAGCAGGTGGTGGCGGGTATGCAACGCGCTATTCAATACTATATCGAATCCTACAACTGGATAACCGAAGCCAACGATCAACCCTTCACGATTCAGGCCCAGTTTTATTTGGATACCTACACCAACAACGGCTACCTCCAAATCTATACCGGTAAAGCCTTTTGGGGAAATGGCGGCGATCAAAAATATTATGATAAATTTATCCAATTTACCTATCGACCCGGTGATCAGCTCATCCATACCACTCGGTTTGAACCCTTACCGGGATTTATTGATTACTGGGTGAATTTGATTCTGGCCGGCGAGTTGGATACCTACGACCAATTTAGCGGCACACAATTCTACGGTTTAGCCCGCAAAGTGGCGGAGCTGGGCAAGCAATCCAATCTGAAAAAGGGGTGGGATGAACGATTGACGGATGTGGAGGAGCTCAGTGCCAATCAGAATTTCCGTAAAATGAAATTTGCCTTTTCAGAGGCAAAATACTTTTGGGAGCAGCATCAAGACTCGGATGCCGACCGTCAGATCAATGCTTTTCTGAATGCTTTGGAGGCCGGCCTTCAGCGAGAGCAGGCGCGGATCTATCTCAGTCAATATATGAATGCCCATTATCAGGAGTTGGGCGATTTCCTCTGGCAGGTGGGGAATCGGGACTATGTGGAGCGCCTGGCCCGGGTGGATGATGATCACGCTAAGTATTATAAGGATATGCTGGCCGACTGGTAAACTTTTTAAAATATTCAATTTATGCAGTCAACTAATCACCGCCATCCTCTTCAACGCTACCCGATTCTGGCGTTGGCCGGAATCGGGTTAGCGTTCATGGCCGCACTCGGTGGTGGTGGACAAAACCCACCCGACGCCGATCCCTATGTCTGGTTGGCTCAACAACCGAAACCCTGGACCCTCACCGCGGATCAGGTAACCGCGATTTTGCCCCAATTCCAGCAGTATTTTCCCGATTTTCAACAACGATTGAAGGCCTTTGTCATTTGGCGTCTCGGTACACCTTACGAAATTTTTAAACTGGGGGAAGAACGGGAACCGGATACCGACCCCATCATCCGGCTGGATGTATCCGATTGTACCGGACATATTCTCACTTCCCTGGCATTTTGTCAGGCCAAATCCTGGGATCAGGCGCGGCAAAACATGATCTCCATCCACTACAAGCCGGATGCAACCGGACATAAACGGCCAACCTACGAATCCCGCTGGCATTATACCACGGACCGGATCAATGGCAATCCCTATACGGTGGATATCACCCGGACGTTGGCGCCACTTTCAGAATTGGATTCGGTGCACATTATTTTAAACCGGAAAAAAGACGGGTCGGAATTTTTACCGCTGCATTGGTCCCGTGAAATGACGGTGTACTACCTTCCCAATGACAAAATCAATGCCGCCTTGCTGGCGAAACTTCCGGATGTGTGCGGGGTGGCTTTTGTGAAGCCCGGCTACTTCGGCCAGGGGATCGTGGTGGGCCATGAAGGTATGATCATCGATCAAACCGATCTGATCCATGCCTCTCAGTCGGCTGGTAAAACGGTGCGGGTGCCGTTTCTGGACTATTATTTTCCCAAGGACGGCGCGTTTTTTGGCGGGATCATGATTTTTACCTTCACGCCCTTGGTAGAGACTGCCAATACCAGCGGTTGAAAAGGACTGACGTGATGATCAGCGCCGGTTTTCGCCGGCTTTTTTTTAAAACTAAACAGCACTATTTTCACCCTACCCACCGGGTAGGACGGACAAGGAAGGTTGGTCAGAGCGATGAGTAATCAGACTGATTTCATGCCGGGTCAATTCTACCAGTATTACTGCAATATATCATTGCGAGAGCCGGACATTCTAAAGCAGTTGCGTGAGGAGACGGCGAAAATGGCCAATGCCAACATGCAGATTGCGCCGGAGCAGGGTCAGTTTATGGCCTTCTTGATCAAGCTCATGAAAGCCCATAAAACGCTGGAGGTTGGTACTTTCACGGGATACAGCAGTTTGGCGGTGGCTTTGGCGCTGCCGGTGTTGGGCGAAATGGTTTGCTGCGACATCAGCGAAGAATACACCGCCATAGCCCGGAAATACTGGGAACTGGCTGGTGTGGTAGAAAAAATGGAACTGCGTCTCGGACCGGCGGTAGAAACGCTGGACGCCCTGGTTACCGACGAGAACCAGGTGGGGACCTTTGATTTTGCCTTTATCGATGCCGACAAAACGGGCTATCCGGATTATTACGAACGGGCGCTCAAACTCCTGCGTCCCGGCGGCCTGGCGGCATTTGATAATGTATTCCGGGGTGGGCGCGTGGCCGATCCCGGGGAAAATGATGAAAGCACCACGGTGATGCGGGAATTCAATCAGGACTTAAGGGAAGACACCCGGATTGACCTGAGTATGGTGCCCATCGCGGACGGACTGACGCTGGCCATGAAAAGGTGAGGAAGTCTTTGAGGAATTATCCCTGTAGAATCTCAACCCCCTTTAAAATTTTGTCAACCACTTCGGGGTTATATATTTTTTCTTCCCACCCGCTTTGATGGAATAGATAGAGAATACGTGTCCCCCAAATTTTTTAAAGAATTTTTCATGACTTTTGCGGTGCATTTCGATCCATTGGTACTGATTAATGGATTGTCCTGATGATACGGGCTTAATTTGGAATCCAATCCAGGTATCAGAGATTTTTAAGAATAAATCCACGCCATACTTTCGATCCCATTCATTCGGGGCGGATTCTATTTTGCATTGTAAAATCGATTCGAGCTGGCCATGGACAGTTTCAATCCTTTTTATTCCGCCGGGCCTGTGTGAAATAGTAATGCTCCCATTCTGCATGGGTGGCCGGGGCCCAGGCGCGGATTAATTCAGAAGTTGAGCCACCACGATAGGATTTGTTTAATCCCCGGCGATTCATGGCATAATTGAGCAACGTTTCGTGTTTGAACTTCAGGTTTACCCCGGCAGAGCCGGATATCCAGGCTTTTTCCATTCAGAGACTCAACCGTTCGAATTTTTGCTCATATTTATACGGCCTGGAATGATCTACTTCCGCTAAGCCGTTCTTGATCAAATGGGCATTAATGAAGGTTTTATTTTTCAAGTAAAGATAGCAGAGCAAATTATTCTGGTCGTCATATTTTTGCTTATCGAACTTAAGAAATACTTTTTGCCCCAGGGTTTTTTCCCGTAGGAAATTAACCGCATTATCTTTATCCGAACCATTTTCCTGAATCCCCAACAACCGGACAACCAAACCATTATTCAGCTTTACCCGCGCGGGACCGATTATTTGTTTAACCGTATAATATTCTTCCCGGACGCCACTGTTTTGGTCAAATTTTGATCCGAATTGAAGCTTTTTAGGGTTGATTTGCCTGTCCAATAAGTGCGGGTCTTTATAACGGTAGGGGAGGCTTTGAATCTTTTCCTGGAAATCTATTGTTATTGGATTAGCTAAGAATTCGTAGCAGGCGCCTTCAATATCTTGCTGATTTGTATCGAGTTTCTGCTTGGCGAGCTTGATAAAATCCGGATTGATTTCGTAACCGACTGAATTTCTGGCAAGATTGCGAGCTGCCAGGGATGTCGTTCCGCTGCCAAGAAATGGATCCAAAATAGTATCATTAACAAAGGAAAACATTTTTATTAGCCGGGTGGGTAATTCTTCCGGAAATACGGCAATATGTTTATCCTGCTTGGCGCCGGCGAAATTCCAGTGCCCCGCAAAGTAAGAATTCCACTCTGCCTGGGACATTTTTGAGCGTTCTTTTTGATACGGGCTTGGTTGGGGTGCTTTTCCCGGTTTTTTAAAAATTAAGATAAATTCATAATCCAGTTTCAAAATCCCATTCCGGGGATAGGGAAAACTTCCCATGATCGTCGCGCCCCCCGTCGTATTGGTGGTTGTGACTTTTTGCCAAATAATGGCCCCCATGTAATCCAGGCCAATAGTTTCACAAAACCTGATGATTTCGGTTCGAATGGGAATCACCTTATAACGGCCATAATAAACTGACCGGGCAAACTGATCTCCGATATTGATGCATAGCCGGCAACCTGGTTTTAGTATGCGATTACACTCATTCCAAACCAGATTGAGATTGTTGATATAATCCTCGTAATTATCGTGGAAGCCGATTTGTTGATCAAAGCCGTAGTCTTTTAACTGCCAATAAGGTGGTGAGGTAATGATCAAATGAACGGATTGCTCATCCAGTAAATTCATCTGCCGGCTGTCACCGTTAATTATTTTATGCTGAGTTCCCATTTCACCTTTTTTATAAGAAATATCAATTCTGTTGCTAATTTATCAAACCCGCTCCGGGAATAAAGCACTTATTCAACACACTAAAATCCGCACGGTCCTGATGCTGTGTATCAGGGACTGAAGTCCCACCCGTTTTGGGGTTAGTGTTCTCCGGGCTGAAGCCCGGAGCTACGGAGGTTATGAATGAAGGCTTTTATTCAAATCATCAGAAAAGACTGTCACCGGTTCACGGGCTTCTTTGGCCGGTGAACCAGTTGCACTACCAGCAACCCCACTGCCCCCAGTGTAATCGATAAATCCGCAAAATTCAAAATCCCGGTGCGCAGCCAGGGACCGATTCCAAAATTCATGAAATCCGTCACGGCGCCGTGATAGGCGATGCGGTCATAGAGATTGCTCATCCCGCCGCCAATGATGCTGGCAATACAAACCACTTCCCAGACCGAGAGGTGTTTCCCCAGGATCACATAGCCCAATCCGGCCAGAACCATAATTATCGGGAAAAGTGTGAGCAGGATGGTTTTATAAGGCTGGGGCAGATAGGCGCCCAGGCTCAAAAAAGCACCATCGTTTTCCGCGTACGTAAGGATGAAGAAGTCTCCAACTATCTGGATGGGCCCCAGGGATTTGAGATGTTGACGGGCGTAAGCCTTGGTACCTTGGTCCCAGCCCAGACTAACGGCAATGATTGTGAGAATCAGGATGTAATTTCTAAGTCTGGAAGTCATTTCGGGCGTGCCGGCCGGGGAAATCAACCAGCGTTGATTGACATTATTGGGGTTGCCCGTAATCAAATTCGGTAGAAAGCTTGAAGCGCATGACCCGGTCATTACCGGTATCGGCAATATACACGACGCCTTTGTCATCCACGGCAACACCAAAGGGCCGATTCAGAATATCGGCGGAATATTTGTTCACCACCGTATCAGTGGCGGTATATACCCAGCCCGTATCCGACAAAGCGGAATCAATTAATGTAGTATCAACCCGGACTTTGGAGACACCCACATAAAAGCTGAACATGCCCAGGCGTGTGAACTGTTGGACCTGATCATGATCCGTATCAGCCACATAAATATTCCCTACCGGATCCACGGTCACATCCGACGGATGATCAAAACGATTCAAATCCATGATTTGATTTACCCCCAGATCAAATGCTCCGTTACCACCCACTTTGTGAACCCCGAAAATCGGTCCCCATTGGGCGTAGTAAATGCCGCCTTCCGCATCGGTAGCAACACCTTTAGGGCTGTTCACGGTGCCGTTACCGGTTCCCCGGGAGGCCGTGCGTTGGGAGATAACGCCCCGGTAGAGAAACAGCGGTTGATCGTCATTGGTGAGGACAAAGGCGGCCGGTTTATAGGTGAAACGCACCAAGGAATTGCTGGCGGCATCGGTGGCGTAGGCAAAATCCTGGTCATCGGGACCGGCACTTACACCGGTGAACCGAACAGTGTCAGCGCCGATATAATAACGGGCGGCATTGGTGGAATCCCGGCTATTGTTGCCATCCCAGAATGGATGAACTCCTAACAGATTTGAGATACCCTCCATTGTCCAGCGGATCGTGTCAATGTGAGCAAATGAGGAAACAAGTTCCGAGATGGAATCCAGATCGCTGACCCAACCGGTATTACTAAATTGTACGGAAGTGATAATGGCTTTAATACCGGCATTATTCACATACTGATTCCACACCCGGATACGGTTGGAGCTGTCCGCTATGAAAAGATTCATGCGGCTATCCTGGGCAATAGCATAAGGCGCAAACCCCAGATTTGAGAGCGCCGAAAAATCATTCCCAAAACCATCCACGGTGGTGACAATTCCCGCAGCGTCCAGCACGGTTATGTTGTTGTCGGCTTGATTGGCAACAAAAATGTAGCCGTCATGACCCACGATGACATCCCGGGGATGATGAAAAGCATAGCCGTTATCAACGCTCCAGTTGGGGCTGATACGAATGTAGGTGGTATCACCCGCGCCAAAAGTGGTGGAATCCGTGTTATTGGAGGTGGGCAGATCCCATTTGGTGCCACAGGCCAGGACCACCCAGAATATGAGAAGCGGCAGAATCAATCGCGGTGGAAATTTGAACTTGAGATAACGCGTCATTAAAAAGCCCATCCCAAGCTGAAGCGCTGGGCGTAATTCCAATCGCGCATATCCGTGTAGGCATAATCAATCTGGATACCAGCCAGGTGCAAACCCAGTCCGGCGGACCAGGTATCCACATCCATGTTGAACTGGTAGCCCGCCCGAATAAAAAACATCTGATTGAGATTGAACTCGGTGCCCAGACTCACATTTTCGGCGTTGTCCACCGGATGGTTTAGCTGAATACTGGTGGTGAGTTCAGCCCTGGGCGAATTCAACCATTCATTGGCCACACCCAATCTGAAAATGGTGGGTGGTGAAAAACTTTCATAAGCCCGGGTTTGCGGACTTCCATTCATATCGAGATAATTGATTGAATCGGGCGGCGCGGCGGGCAGGCCGAAATTCACCAAAGCCACGGCAAATCGCAAGTGGTGAAAACCGGTGTAGTAATAGGTGCCCATATCTACGAGGTAGTCCATCATGTGGAGTTCCGCCAATTGTTCATCTACAATTTTACCGGTGAGCCCGAAGGAGAATCGATCAGTCATTTTCATGGCGTAGGAAAATCCCAACATCACATCGCCATAATTGAAATATTCACCCGTTCCGGCCGGTTGATATTCGGTGGTGATTTCCATAGGATCGGTGTGAATTGCCGCAGCCGAAATTCCCAGGCTGTAAATGCCTCGGAATTGGTAGATCAAACCCATGTTTTCCTGCTGGATATCAGCCACCCAGCGGTTGTGATCCACAAAAACACCTCTGGATTGGGGAATTTGAACCGCACCGGCCGGATTCCAGAATAACGTGCTGGCGTCGTTGGCCACGGCAATAAAAGCACCCCCCATACCCATGGCGCGAGCACCTACGCCAATCTTTAAAAAGGTGTAAGCTGAAGTTCCCGCGCGCTGTCCACCCAAAATGGGAAAGAAGTTGGAATATTCCTGGGCGTAGAGGGGGTGGAATAATAGGAATATTGGAAAGAGAAGGGATAAAAGCTTATAAGGGACTGAAGTCCCACCCGTTTTGGGGTTCGTGTTCTCCGGGCTGAAGCCCGGAGCTACGGAGGTTATGAATGGCGGTAATTGGTCTCCGTTGCCATGCGCTGCAGCGCGTGGGGTTATGCCACCCCCTGACAAATGGGGCTTCAGCCCCTTATAATTTCTCACCCGGCTCACCATTTCAGCGTTATCCCGATATCCATGGAACGCGGCCAGCGGTACCGGCTGGGGTTCATATGCGGGTCCGGTCGCTCAATGTAATTATAGCCGATAATAGAACCGGGAACGTGACCCTC
>CAZIWX010000058.1:0-9972 GCA_964543125.1 uncultured Lentisphaeria bacterium
ATATACGTGCCGGAGCGCCGGTTCCACCTACAACCGGTAATGCCCCGATGAACAATTCAAAGTCCCGTACCGGCAATAGCGTCAGGTTGGTAAGGTTTTCAAGGTGAAAGCGATTGCCCTGCAATAATTCCCGGTTTGCGGCCAAATTCAGCCCAAGCCCGCCATCAATCCCGGCCGTGTCGATTCCAAGGCCGCTGATTAGGCGCTGCTCTATTAGCCAGCGTACGGCGGCGGAACTGATGCCCGGGAATCGAGGCTGGGTGGCCGTACCAAAGTAGCGCTTCTCCTGGTGCCAGAATCGATCCCAACCGGTAGCAATCAGGACTACGCTCTTAGGGGTAATCTTGCCATTTTGGATTTCCCAATCGGAAAGATCGCCGGGGTGGACCAGATACCGCGAATCTTCAGTGCAGCGCTTGACACAATTAACTGAGACACCCGGACATATCAGTTCGTCAACCGGTATTCCGGCCGCATCCTGGCCAGCGGGATCAAAATGAGCCGCCGTTCCGATATGGGTGCCGCCATGCTCTGATATTTGAATCCGGTGAAGACGAAAAGTAGCATCTGTCTTCCACGCGGTTTGCTCAAAGGATGGATCACCCGGCCAGGTGAACAGGCTCTTTTCCAAAGGATGAGTCAGGTCTAGGATGTGATCAGCCATTGAAATACAGCTTCTATTGCGGTGAAATCCTCAACATACAGATCAGGATTGCCCGCCCGGAGCGCGGCGCGCCAATCGGGATGATGCCCCACGATCAGAGAGCGCATGTGGTTGACCCGTGCGGCTTCCAGATCATTCAGGGTATCACCGATTATGACGCAAGCCTCAGCCTGATAGTGTGCTCCATCCAGCTGATTAGCCAACTCCAGGGCAATTTTTGGTAGATCGTTGCGATGTTTGGAATCGGTCGCATAGGCACCAAATCTGAAATACGACCAGAGTCCGAAATGACTCAGTTTGATCCGGGCGGAACCGGGTGTATTACCCGTGACCAGACCCAGAAGAACATCGTCTCGGTCTGATAACCCCTCAAGAAGTTCCCGGGCGCCCGGGAAGACAAATTTTGGTGTAGGATCCGTAGTGTAGCGGGCATTCAATTTTTCCAGGTAACAGTCGATGATGGGGTAAATCAGCGCCGGGATTTCGGGTTCTTGAACACCCAGTTTTCGTAAGGCTGTTTCGATGATCAGCGTGTCGGTTTTACCGGCCACATCATCCAAAACCAGATGCTGCTCTCGTTCGGAGATTTCATTAATGGCTTCACTAAGCCAGATGCGGGGCATGCGGCCGGGCGAAATCAGCGTTCCGTCAATGTCGAACAAAATCAGGCGGGGTTGATTCATTTATTATAGCAACCGTTCCAAGGCAAATGCGAGCTGATTAACGTCATCAGCGGTATTATACACCTGAAACAAGGGCCGTAGAAGTAGATCGTCATGACTCCGGAAGACCTGAATTTTGATATGAAAGTCGTTCCCAAAGGCGATTTTCAACGCGGCCGGATCGGCGTGAAGCAGTCTGACCACCCCGATTTGTCCCCGCCGGCCCTCATATTCCGAGCCAACCGGTTCCGGTAACGAGAAGTCACATACTGTTAGGGTAGGATTTGCATTTAAAAGTAAGGGTTAATCATTTGCGGTTAAAGCCGGGCCAAAACACCCTGATTCACTTCTCGGGCTTTTTCCGATCCATAGAGTTCCTTTACCAGACTGAAGGCAAACTCCATGGCGCTGCCGGCTGCCTGGCCGGTCAAAAGCAGTCCGGATTTTTCCACCCGGGCGCCGGTGTGGATAGCGGTGGTCATGTGATGAGCCCAAGTAGGATGGGATGTAACCTTTTGGCCTGCGGTAATTCCGGCTTGCTCCAAAACGTGAGGCGCGGCGCAAATCGCCGCGGTGTATTTTTTCTTGCGGGCCAATTGTTTTACCAGATTAATGATGCGCTTATCACCAGCCAGATTAGGAGCGCCGGGTGTGCCCCCCGGTAAGACGATCATGTCAAAATCCTGGTCAATGACATCATCCAAAACCTGGTCGGCGGTGAGGACGATCCCGTTCGATCCTTTTACGCGCTGATCCATAAGTCCGGCGGTTATCACTTCCGCGCCAGCGCGGCGCAGAATATCAATAATCGTCACTGCCTCGATTTCTTCAAATCCTTCAGCTAATGGTACTAAGATTATTTTGGGCATATAAATATTCGATTTGAGTATCAGAAGCGAGCGGCCGGCGCTGATGATGTTTCCCGCTTCAATTTACCCAGTAAAGCCTTTGGTTCATTTTGGAGCTTAATTTCACGCTTGATCATATTACCATCCGCTCCAAAAGTTCGTTCTATTACCTTCCCGGGTTCTTCATTATAGGTCCAGGTTTTCCAGCCATTGCTAACCAAATCTCGCGTCAGGTGTTCTTCTCGAATCAAATTACCATCCGCATCAAAGTCCTTGCGTATGCGTTCAGGTGTTTCCTCGCTAAATGACTCTGTGTGGCGCAAATGGTAATCGAGTGGATCGTAAGTGTTGCGATAAAAGGCGATAAGCGTGCCGTTGGACAAATAGTGCTCTTCCCGGGCAACCTGGTTTTGATTGGTATAGATCGTTACCCAAAAATCACGTTCGTTGCCAGCGGGTGAATAATAAATGGTTTTCTTTTTATCCAGCCGCCGGGCCGGGTCATAATTCATCTGCGTCGTGCTTACCAGCTTGCGGCCTTCCCCATAGGTCTCGATAAATGCGGGCTGACCGCGGGTATTTACATGGGTCACCTCAACGCGCTCGTACTGACCCTGGAAATCGTAGAAAGTCTCTTTCTTTTCCACCGGCCGGCCATCCGCCAACTGCCAGCCCACCACGGAAAACAATTTTCCCCGGTTGTTGTATTTATGGTCCCGCCGGAAAACCAGGCTGGAATCTTTCCACTGGTATTGATAGTGTGCAATCAGGTCGTGGTCTTTATTGTATTCCCAGACCTGCGTGACACGGTCGTGGCGATTGCGCTTTACCGCAAAATAGCCGGCCGGCGCACGCCGGGCAGAGGTGGCCGGCATCGTGAACTCCAGTTTATTGGGATTTCCGGTTTGATAAAGCGCTGTTCCCAGGTGGGCGCCGCAACTCACTAAAGACGTCATGGTCAGAATAACCGTACTCCGGATCAGCAAGGTTCCGGCCGGGGGATAAGTAGTAAACGGTGGAAAATTCATGATTCGGCAAGATCAGTTAGATTTTCATGGGACGCAAGGGAGAATTGAGTTTCTAAGGCTTATACCAGTGTTTTTTTGTACCGGTACTTGATCTCGCCGTTGTCAATCGAGACCCGGATGACTTGATACCCGGCACACTTCCCCAGAGTGCACATAGCCGGAAAACGATCAAAAGTGGTGAAGCCGATGGTCCGAAATCCGTGCTTGCGCGCCCAGGATTCCTGTTCATCCAATAATTTCCGTCCGATTCCACGCCGCCGGTATTCCGGCAAAACACCAACTAACCAGGAGTGGAAATGGTCCGGCCGTTGCCGTTGATAGCCGATTTTGAACCCAAGCGGTTGGTTCCGATCGTAGGCCACCAGGAGTAAATGGGGTACTGTAACTACGTGTTGAAGTTTCCCGGGAGTTGTTTGCCGGGAATGAAAGATCATGGCTTCTAATTGAAGCACCAACGCCAGCGATACCGGTTCCGGTTGTATGACGATTTTCCCCATCATCCGGCCGGATTTAATAAGTTTCGTTAGAATGATACCCGAGACGGAGCATTGCGATCTTCAATTCCGGTTCTGCGTGGCTGGAAAAGCAGTATTTTATCTTTAATGAGCTGGACCGAAAGCCTAAAAAACATTTGGTTATGATCAAAGGCCGGGTCGGTCTAGGTGGATTCAGTTTTGGATTTTTCAAACAGATCAATATTGTCAATCACACCCACAATGATTGCCCGAACCGGTGCGCTATCGTCATCCATGATCAGGCGGGCTCCGGAGCCCTCGTCATTCACCAGCACTAGATCGCCTTCACCGGCATCCACGGTGTCCAACGCCATAAAAGGTTCACCGGTGGGCTCTTCCTGTGGTGTAAGCGGTTGAACGATCATAAGTTTGTAACGGTTCAGATGCCGGTTTTTTACGGTGGAGACCATTGACCCGATAACCTTGGCGATAATCACGCTGCGAAGGTAAGGTCAAGGTTAGCTAATTTCAAAAGGAGAGTTGCGTATGTCCGATTATGAATTCCGGATTCGCTACGGCCGCGAAGCAGATATTGACATTTGTGCGGCGATCAATGCTGAAAATTTCCACTTTATTCTGGAAGACCGGCGCCAGCGTATTCTGAAGCGGGCAGTAACGTGGCAAGGCGTTCTGGTGGCGGAAATTAAAGGACAGATCGCTGGCTATGCCATTTTCGATCCGGACTGGTTTGATTCCACTTTCCTGAAATTGGTTGTGGCAGATGCCAAATATCGGCGGCGCGGGATTGCTTTTGAGCTCATTCAGCAAATTGAGCGTGAGCATTGTCCATCCGGACGCTTTTTCAGTTCGACTGAAGACGAAAATCTTGCCAGTCGTGAATTGCATAAAAAATTGGGATTTGTGGAAAGCGGTTATCTGGCGAATCTGCCGCAACCACATAACGAGGTCTTCTTTTTTAAACCGGCGGTTCGGTAGTTCATTTCTGCAATTTCAGGTCGTTTAATGGAACCCTTTTTGATTTGTGACGAATAATCTCCAGTTTACAGGAGTCGTCGTGGTCCAATCCACCCAATAGCGAAGACGATCCAAATGTTGAATCGTTAACCACTGCCGGAGATTATTATGAGACGCATTTTTTTATTGACGATCTTTTTGGGAACGTTGCTTTATATGAGCTGCGGAAATCCCACCGGTCCTTCTTATTCAAACACCGGACCGGCCGATCACACGGTCAGTAAAAGCGGTGTCCGCCACAAACCCGGCTTAACCAACCCGGTCGGCAATTGTGTGGAATGTCATGGCAATGACCTGAAGGGTGGTTCCGGACCATCTTGCTACGCCTGCCACGGGAAGCAATGGTAAAGATATCTATTCGGATTTTTTAAGTGATTAAACTCAAAGTTCAGCACTGGAATCAGACTAGCTTCCGTGTCCGATCAAAAGTGCGGTAAAGTAGGAAGCTTTGGATTCGCCCTTGGTCCGAATATTATCCTTCAGATTGGCCACTTCATTCTATTGATAAGGTTTACCCCGGAGATCTTCTTTCCTAAAAATACCGATTCCACCGATAACGGATGAGGATAAAACCAAGCCGTTTAATCTACAAACTGAATGCGTAAAGTATGCTGCAATCATTTCATAACGGACGCTTCAGTCCGCCACCGGCGAGGCAGTTCCGCGTTGACAATAGCGGCCGGCCGGCCTACTTTCTATCCTTACTAAAAGGGGCAATATGCTATTAGGAAAAGTGGTGGGAACTGTCTGGGCAACGCGTAAAGATCCCAAGTTGGGAGGTGTAAAATTTCTGATCATACAGGAGCAGAATCCGGATGAATCCGCTACCGGGAAGTATGTGGTCGCCGTGGATAGCGTGGGTGCCGGCGCCAGTGAAACCGTGTTGGTGGCAGCCGGAAGTTCGGCCCGCCAGACCGAAATTACCAAGAACAAACCGGTAGACGCCGTGATCATGGCGATTGTGGATCACCTGGATGTGTGGGAATGAAGCTGGCGCGGGTAACCGGCCAATTGTGGGCGACGCAAAAAATCGAGGCGCTCCAAGGCTATAAACTCATGCTGATTCAACCGCTATCCTTTATAACCCGGTTACCGGTGGGCCGGCCACTGGTAGCGGTGGATACCGTGCAGGCCGGTCGCGGTGATATTATTTTTTTTGTCACCAGCCGGGAGGCATCATTCCCCATAAAACCCATGTTTGTACCGGTGGATGCCAGTATCGTCGGCGTAGCGGATGAGATAACCGTCAACCGGCAAACCACTCATTTTCACTAATGCGCTAATCAACACCCCCTTTATAGAACTCCGAATGCAAATTCTTTTCGCTACAGCCAATCGTGATAAAGTGCGTGAACTGACGGATCTGTTACAACCTTTCGGCTTTCAGGTAAAAACCTTGCTGGATTATCCGGCGGCTGCCCAAATCGAGGAAACCGGTGAAACTTTAGAGCAGAATGCGCTGTTAAAGGCCCACGCCGGGTATGCAATAACCGGATTGCCTACGATTGCCGATGATACGGGATTGGAAGTTTTCGCGCTGGACGGCGCACCGGGTGTGTATAGTTCCCGCTATGCCGGTGACCAGGCCAATTATGCCGAAAATGTTGTCAAGCTTTTGACAGCAATGGAACCTGTTCCCGATGATAACCGTCAGGCCCGGTTTAACACGGTTGCCGTATTTGTCGATGACAGCCGGGAAATTGTTGCCTATGGCGAGGTTACCGGTCAAATTACGCGTTATAACCGGGGAAACGGTGGTTTTGGATACGATCCCATATTTTGGGTACCTGAAATGACAAAGACATACGCGGAAATGGACCTGAACGAAAAAAACGCCATAAGCCACCGAGGCCGGGCATTCAGGAATCTTTTGCTAAATTTAAAGTCACAGCATCCTTTATTTAATCATCTGGAGTTGCCCATCGACTAATTGCTAATTCCGGCAACGTAAAGTCAATCGGGTAATTAATTCGGAGTAACCCACGTCGTGGATTCATGAAACGAGTACGACGCAGTTGGATATTTTTATATCTGTTGAGCCTGGCTTTTCTGGTGCAGACCAGCCGGGCTGATTTGCTACGTCCTAAAAAAGATGAGTCCGCAGCGCCCGCTACCGGCCGGGTTTTTCCCATGCACCTGAAATGGTCCAGGCGCGTCCAGCTGGACGAACCCTTCCTGGATTCAGATAGCATTCTGATCACCAGCCGGGTCCATTACACCCTGCCCGGTATCGCCCCGTTATTCGAGCAGCAAAAGGGTGGGCTGTATTTGTCCGACTCCACTTTATACACGGCCACCCCTCCTTTTAACCTTCGTATAAATGATTTGAAAACTACAGTAGAAATGGATCCCGCCGCTACTTATTTCACCGTTTATGCGACGTATAAAGGAAATCCGGTGGCGATTCCTCAGGTACTCACGATCAAGGACTATGTCGCCCTGAAAACCCGTGAGGAGTTGCGTAAGCAATTTAAAAAGGCTACCACGGATAATCTGCAAGCCCAGGCGTCGGGTGCCCAACAGCAATCCTTTGAACTCATCGGCGCGGATATCGCCGGCCAGCGGGTTTCTCTGCGCGTGAAGGGCGAAATCAACATCAACGGCAATGTGCGCAACGAAAAGCGCAGCCAGCAGCTAACCACCAACAATCAATATCAGGCCACCACCTTTCAGATTAAGCAAACGCAGCGCTTTAAAATTGAGGGCAAGGTTGGTGATCGGGTCAGTATCAATGTGGACCAAGACAGCGAGCGTGACTTCAACTTCGAGAATGCACTGGAAATTTCCTATACCGGTAACGAGGATGAAATCGTGCAGAGCGTGGAAGCCGGAAATATTTCTCTAAACCTGCCCGGAACTAAATTAGCCCTGAATTCAGGATCTAATCAGGGATTGTTTGGCCTGAAGTCAACCATGAAGGTGGGTGCTTTAAATATTACAACTATTGCTTCACTCGAGCAGGGGCAGCACCAGAAAAAATCTTTTAATGGCGACGAAGCCTCATCGAAAGTGCAGATTCAGGATTGGGATCGACTGCGGAACCAGTACTTTTTCGTTAATGAATTTTACCGGCGGAAATTTTATCCGCTGAGTTCACGCGGCGAGCACTTTCTGAATGGACGGATGATTACTGATATCGAAGTTTATAAATCCATCAGTCAAATCCTGAACCAAAATGATGCGGAAGTGTATTGGGGCTATGCCGCAATCGATACCCAACAGGTTGCCCGGAATTTTATTCGCTTGATCAAGGGCACGGATTACGTAGTGGATGAAAATTTGGGCTTCATCAGTCTGTCCACACCGGTTCAGACTGACGAAATGCTGGCGATCGGGTATCGTGATTCGGCGTATACTGATAATGGTGCGCTGGTCTATGAGTATAATCATGGCTTGGTACCGACACCGATCTATTCCGCCGGCACCTACGGCACCCCTTCCATTCAAGACACGTTACATCTCGCCATGATCAAATCGGACGAGGTCCAGCCTGGCCAACCTCCTTGGGACCTGGAGTTTAAAAATGCTTATTATTTGAAAGCCCGCCCCATCACCAAAGAGGGCTTTGACCTAAAACTCCAGTATACCAACAGTACCGAACCGCTGGAAGAAGCGGAAGATGGCAAAAATTTTCTCCAGCTGTTTGGCTTGGATAAAAATGATGTGAGTGGTAACCCTCAGCCGGATGGCATTGTTGATGTGGATAATCCCAACATTATCGATTTTAACAAAGGGGTCCTGTTCTTGCCCTATTTGAATCCATTCTTGAAAGCGGACTCGATTCCGCCGGATCAGACTGCATTTCAGACCAATGCTCAGAATCAACCGGTAGGTGTTGGCGGCAATTCGAACCTTGACGAGCGTTCCCAGTATCAAAGCGCCTCCTTTTACAATAGTTTGTATGGCACCAATCATTACCAGGATGATAATAAATTCCGGTTTAGCGTGAAGTACACCAATCGCAGCGCCAACCTGAATCTGGGATTTAATGTGATCGAGGGTTCGGAAGAGGTGACGCTGGCCGGCAAGCCCCTGCAAAAAAATGTGGATTACAGCATCGATTATTTTTCCGGAACCCTGACCATTTTGAATCAAGCCGCTCTGGCTCCCGGCGCCCCGCTGGAAGTGAAGTATGAACTGCATGAATTTTTCCAGTTGGATAAAAAAGTAATCTTGGGCAACCGGGCTGAATACAAGTTTGGTAAAGACCAAAAATCGTTTATTGGCGCCACGGTTCTCTATTTCTCCAAATCCAGCATCGATGACAAGGTTCGGATCGGGAAGGAGCCGATTCAGAACTTTATCTGGGATGTGAACACCAATATGAGTTACGACCTGAATTGGCTCACCAAAGCCATTGATTGGTTACCCATCATTAAGACTGACAAACCGTCCAGCTTTAGTATTCAAGGTGAATTTGCTCAGGTGCGCCCCAATCCCAATACCAGTGATAACCTAGAGCTAAATGACCGGGGAGTGGCCTATATCGATGATTTTGAAGGCAGCCGCCGGGAAACCAATCTGGGGGTTCGGATGAGTCAATGGACCTTGGCGTCACCCCCCATCGAGTCCGGTACGGTTGACTTCAACCTCAAGAACAATCATCGCCGGAGTTTTACTTACTGGTACAATCCCTATAACCGGATTCCCACCAATGAAATCTGGCCCAATAAAGAAACCAGTGCCCAAGCCCAGAACGATGTTACGGATGTCCTGGTTCTGTCGGTGAATCCGGATTCCTCATTCGCCGTTCGGGATGACGGACAAAATCCCCGGGAGAGCTGGGGTGGTGTCATGCGTGCCATCTCATCGGGTTATTATGATCAGAGTGAATCAAAATTTCTGGAAATGTGGGTAAAGGGCGATGTGGGTCAGTTGCATGTGGACCTGGGACAGATTACCGAGGATTTACAGTCGGACAGCCATCAGAAATGGACCATTCGCACGGCGAACGATACCGTTGTAAAAGGCTGGAACCAACTGGACACGGAAGACCTGCCTAGCGCTACATCGAGATTGGGTGACGGCATCGTTACCGAACAGGAAGATGTGGGGTTGGACGGCTGGGTTTACACCCATAGAGATACCCTGGATTGGCATCCCGGTTGGGATCGGTGGGCTTTTAGTCCCAATGCCACCGTCATTGATTACACCCATGCCAACGGCGGAGAAGGGAATTTTAATTCCGAAGGAGGACGTTACCCTGATTCCGAAGATTTAAATGGTAATAATAGTTTGGACTTAACCAACGCCTATTACACCATTGCGGTGAATCTGGAT
>CAZIWX010000058.1:10072-15263 GCA_964543125.1 uncultured Lentisphaeria bacterium
TAATAATAGTTTGGACTTAACCAACGCCTATTACACCATTGCGGTGAATCTGGATAATGACAACTACATTGCCGGCCAGACCAAATACTCCGATGGACGGTATACCGGCTGGAAATTGATCCGGGTGCCTTTGACGGATTTTCAAATTTCCGGAGCATCCAAAGCAGTAACCTGGCAAAAGATCAAATATGCCCGAATCTGGCTGGACAATTTGGAGGCTGAAACAAAACTTCAGATTGCAACCGTGGATTTGGTGGGGAATGAGTGGACGGAAATGGGAGTCTTTGCTTTGTCGAAACGTCAGGACGTCGAAGCGGATTCTTCCACCCAGACCGCATTCGATGTCAGCGTGATCAACACGGAAGACAATCCCAACCGCTACAGTTCCACCGCCGCCGATCCCTATTCAGCACCCCCGGCAGGGGTTCGTGGTATTCAAGACCCCATCACCGGCCTACGCTCCAAGGAACAGTCGTTGGTTATGAAGGTTAGCAATCTGCAGGCCGGGCAAGCGGTTATGTCGCGCAAGAAATTTTATGATCAAGCGGGTAAAGATTTAAGTCATTATGCTACATTGAAAATATTTGTTCACGGTTGGGATAAATCCCGCCCGGGTGAAACCACGTACAGTGATTATACCGTCGGGGCGGATTCCAGTAAACTGGAGTTTTTTCTGCGTCTGACTTTCAAAGACGAGAATCAATTTTACGAAATTCGCAAACCGGTTTATCCGGGCTGGGATAAGCGTAACGACCTGAAATTCCATTTGGCCGATCTTTCCAATTTCAAACTGGCGCTGGCAGACTCCATCATCATTACTCCTAAAGACAATGGCGGTAGTGAGGATATCGGTAAAAATTTCGTCTCCTATGATACGCTGGCCTGGAACGCTGTCCCGGTCGCTAAAAAATATGCCGAAAAGCGCCTTCCGTCGGGTGAGACCATCGTGATTCGGGGTGATCCCAGTATTTCCAAGGTTTACTATATTCGGGCCGGGATTCGAAACCGCGCTCGGTCCGCGCCCATGACGGGTGAGGTATGGTTGGACGAATTACGGGTGACGGATGTGGAACGGGTGATCGCGAATGCAGCCATGGCCAGCGCTAATTTTCAGCTTGCTGATCTGGGGGCGGTCAACGTCAGCCTCACCCAACGTAGTGCCGATTTCCATAATGCTCAGGATCAGTTTGGCAACGGCCAGAATACCTTTTCCACCACGCTTGGTGGAAACCTCAATCTAAATAAATTTCTCCCGGAACACTGGGGTTTGAGCATCCCCCTGTCAGGAAGCTATTCCTATAGTAAAAAACAACCGAAATATTTGCCGGGTGGGGATATTCGCATTGCGGATCTGGATCCGTCCCTGCGTGACACCCTTAATTCCATTACCGATTTGACGCGCTCGTACAACTGGAGTGTGTCATTATCTAAACGCGGCAAATCGGATTTCTGGCTTACCAAATATACGGTTGACAACATGAAGCTGACGTTGTCCAACAACCAAAGTTTCGGACATAACAGCCGGGTTGTAAAAAGCACCCGAAATGCCAACCGGGGAGCTTTTTCGTACGCCTTGAATTTGGGTAACAAATTCAACCTGAAACCGTTGAGCTTTATGAAGCGATTTCCCCTGGTAGGGGAAATGCTTTCCGAGTTTACCCTGGGTTATTTACCATCCAGCATCAAATTCAATTTAAGTGCTAACGAGAATCAGAGTTATATATTGAACCGCACGGCATTGGCCGAAGCAAGCAATTCACATTCCTTGTCTCTGACCCGTAATGTATCGGCCGCCTGGCCTTTAATGCCGACTCTAACGGCCCAATACAGTCGAAAAATGGACAATAATCTGGACTCATTGGCAGAGAAAAAGGCAGATATTTTTAAGACCGGTAACCTGGGCCATCTTGGAAATCTGCAAGAATCCTACTCTTTGAGTTGGTCACCAAAACTTATTACGATGCTTTCTCCGTCACTATCTTACTCCACCGGTTACGCCGGCAACGATCCAATCAATCATGATCTTCCCGGTGTTAATACGGGCGTGAACTCGCGGGCTTCGACCAGTATGACACTTAAACTCAGCGATATTATCGGGCTCGTTTATACACCCGCTAAAAAGCCTAATCAGCCACCACCCCGGGGTGGACCGCCCGGCCGTGCGAAACCGGCAAATAAACCCCAAACACCTGGATCCAAACCGGACCAAGACAATGCCACCGGGCACGGTTCCATGGGAAAGGTGTTAGATGGCATTTATGCGGTGGTGGACCGGATAGATCCCATTTCAATTTCGGTGAACCAGAATCAACAGGTGCAAAATTCCCGGTTGCTTAATAATGATTCCACCGATATTGACATGAATGGAGTCGATTGGCGCTACCGCTTGGGATTGATCAAAACGCCGGGTGATTACATCAATGCCGCCGGTGTTACCAAACCGGGAAGCCAGAGTAAAACGCTGGATTTAAGTCTGCGGTCTGGCGTGAAAATCGCATCCAGCATCAATGCCACCCTGAGTTATAATCAGAGCAATAAGAGTAGTTTTGCTTATGGCAGCGATGGTGTTACGGTAACCAAGACCTCTGATTATTTCCCCAGCGGTAAGCTTTTTGGTGCTCCGGATTCGACATTAAATGCCGCTGGTCGAAATGGCCTGCCGTGTCCTTCCTTTAATATTCGTTGGAATGGACTCGAAAAAATCAAATGGCTCAAAGGGGTCGTCACCAGCATGTATATGGAAACAGGCTATCGCGGGTCGCACGAAATAACCTATAAAAAAACTAATGAATTCAACGGCGAAACCATCAATACCAGCTTTTCTCCCTTATTGGGAATTAATGCGACGTTCAAGCCCGGTATCAATTTCAGCTTTAACTGGGCGAATTCACGTACCATTAGAAATAACCCGGGGGGATTGATCAGTCATAAAATCAACCAAACTCTCACCAGCAACGCCACGTATAGCCGTCGTTCGGGCATCACCATTCCCTTGCCCTTCATGGATGATTTTTACCTTGAGAATAACATTAATTTTCGGTTTGAATTCTCCTATACATCGAATCAGACTATTAGTGGAACGCTCAGCAGTATTTCCGGCACTACCGCGGCTTATTACCAATATGATGCACCGCAGTATGATACCAGTTGGTACCTTAAGCCCAGTATTGACTATTCTTTTTCCGATAAAATTACGGGCAATGTGGGTTACCAGTTCATTCAGTCGAATCAACGGGTTCAGGGTAAGACCAACACCCACCTGTTGAATTTCGGAGTCAAAATCCAGATCAAGGGGTAATTACCATGACACGAAAATTGCAGCTTCAGCTTGTTTTACTTAGTATCCTGCTCACGGGTGAATTACAGGCTCAAGCCCAATTTGACGGTGACCGCGCCATGGATTATCTGGTGGCGCAATGCGATTTTGGCCCACGCGTGCCCAATACTCCGGCTGCTCGCCAGGCCATCGCTTACTTCACCAAATTTTTCAACTCAACCAGCGATACGGTGGTTCTGCAACAATTTGATGAACCTGATCCCTATAGTGATCAGATATTGCATTTGACCAATGTGATCGGCCGATTTGCACCCCGGAAGACGACTCGGGTTTTACTCGGAGCACATTGGGATTCCCGCCCCCGCGCAGATCAGGATACCTATGATCCCACCACGCCGATTATCGGAGCCAACGACGGCGCCAGCGGGGTGGCGGTCCTCATGGAAATCGCTAATCAGTTGCACCTTAAACCTTCAGAGGTTGGGGTCGACCTGGTACTGTTCGACGGTGAGGATTGGGGTAAGGAGGGCGACCTGAACGAATATTTGTTGGGTAGCCGGTATTATGCCAAAAACCCGGAATTACCCCGGGCCCGGTGGGTCGTGATTCTGGATATGATCGGAGACGCTGACCTGGAAATCCCGATTGAGCCCTATTCCCACAAAGCGGCTCCGGAAGTGGTTCGGCAGCTTTGGGATATCGCCCGGGAACTAAAATTTTACCAGTTCATCCCGCGCATGGGTTATCCGGTTTATGATGATCACATTCCCTTTATTGAGCGGGATTATGAAGCCGTAGACCTTATCGATTTTCAATACCCCAACGCCGATGAAAACTACTGGCACACCCATGAAGATACGCCGGACAAATGTTCAGCGGAAAGTCTGGAAGCAGTTGGGAAGACACTTTTAACCTGGGTTTATCGCCAATGAACGTTATTGGTGTAACCACCGGAAAAATCCGGTTGGAGTCCGTATTGCCAGGGTACCGGCACCGGGTTATAGTGAATGGGGAAATTATTATCAATGGTGTTTTGACAACCGGTGATCCGGGGTTTCGGGTGTTTCTGAAACCCCGGAAGGGGTGCGTCGAATTCAGTGAGACACAAAATGAGCGGACAGGATACTAATGTTTGACAGACTGATTTATGGACGGACAATCACGGGCTTTATGCTGCTCCTGGTCATAAGTATGACCTGGTGGCGGTGTGACCAGAGTCCCACTTCACTTAAAGACGATAATCAGGACGGTGGATTGACCGGCGATCCCATCGTAATATCATTATTGGCACTGGATTATGACTATACCGCCAATTCATTTTTCGCCACGGTTGAAGTCCGGGGCCGGGACTCCATCGCTTTTGTTCAGGTTGCTTTTACACATAACGATAGCATTTATCACACCGCGCTGCTGGCGGATGACGGCCTGGGTACGGACATCATCGCCGGGGATCATAATTTCAATACGCAGTGGACCCCGGATAGCATTAACCCAACGGTAGATCGTCAGTGGGAATTCAGGGGGTTGGCTAAAACCGTGCTTGGTGATTCGGCGCTGGTAACGGATTCCATCACGCTGGCTTTGCCCGTACCCCCAACCATTGACAAAATCTTGGCGCCCGACACCCTGCGGTTGCTGACCGCTGCGTATGTGCTGGACACCTTGCAGGTGAGGGTTTCGCACCGGGATGGCTTGGATGCCATAGATAATGTAAATTTCCGGTCCCACAAACCTTCCGATCCAGACACCTTATACACTGGTCCGTATGAATTGTATGACGACGGTGGATCGCAAGTCTTGTTTTTAATTGTTTTTCAAGGTGATACCCTGCCTTTGACCAGTTTTGACCGTCTGGCCGGTGACGGTGTTTACTCATTCCCCATTGCTCTGAATCCTTCCGGTGCCACCGGTATC
>CAZIWX010000059.1:0-15086 GCA_964543125.1 uncultured Lentisphaeria bacterium
ATAAGCGTGACCATCTTTGGAATTCTTGGAGATGATCTTTTCGGCGGTACGCAAGGCTGCTTTCCGATCATTCGTCGCCAAATACCCATTCGTCAACTGGTACAACAAGTCCCCGTCAGCGGGTTTTAGTTTACTTAACTGAATTAAAACCTTAACCGCTTTGGTTGCGTTATCAGTCGAATTATAGGCATCTACCAAACGCCGCATAAGGTCTTCGTTATTCGGATACTTCTGGTGGGCCTGTTCCAGGACCACCAAGGCATCCCGGGTCATGTTTCGCTCAGTCAGCACGCCTACATACTCATTGATATACTGTAGATTACCCGGATCTTCCTCGTAGCGTGCTTTGACCATGTCAAAAATATCTTCACCGAGGGCGACCATGGCCTCACGGAGAATATTTTGGACATTTCGGTTATCCGGTTCTTTAGCGAGAATCTGTTGGGCCAATGTTTTAGCTTCCTCATAGCGAGCGCTCTGGAGGTAGTCATCAACCAATTCTTCCGCCAGCTGAGTGTCCTCCGGATGGTACTTAAACAATTCAGCTTTCTCAGCCAGAACCCCATCCGTGTCACCCATTTTCTTCAAAGCATAAATCTTACTTTGGCGCAGGTAAGTGTCTTCCGGAATAAATTTCAAGCCTTCATCATAATAATAAATGGCTGAATCCAGCTGATTTAATTCACGAAAGCTGTTGCCCACATATACAAAGACATCTTTCGCCAGGTCTTCATCCACGCATTGCAATTCGAAGAGTTTATGATAATTCTTTAAGGCATCTTCGTAATTTTTGTTTTTATAGTACTCATTGGCAAAGCTGAGGAATTTCATGCACTCCCGCATATTGGCATTTTTCATGGAATCACGATGCGCCTTTTGGCGTATGGCTATTTCTTCCTCGCTCATGGCGGAAGGTGGTTGGCAGGATGATAAGATCATCCCGGCTATAAGCATGCTGATGAAAATTAGTATCCAGACTCTGCCTCTCATGAAGTGGTTCCCTTTCATCTTCGTTTAGCATTCGTAAACCAGAATTCACTGCTTTGAATACTGAGTTTCATATTCAGTAGTTTTTCTTCCGGATAGCCCGATACCCCCCCTCGTTTGCCATAACTAACTGATAAATCAATCCGACTACGATTTTGAGGAAGAGGAAACCCGAAACCTCCTGTCAAATAGGTCTCTCCAATATAAGAGTCGTTGGAAGGCGAGGCGTAGAAAATTTTATGGTAAAATCCCAATCGCCAGTCCGTCTTTTCTATTAGGTTGGAAGAGAAATAATCTTTGTGCTTATAAAGCATTCCCAAATTAAACGAGGCTGAGCTGGTTACCTGCCAACCAGCGGGTTTGGTAAATAGATGATTATTCGAAAAAGCATCCTGGGTAAAAAATCTTTGGCTGAGACCCACGAGATAAAATAAGCGCTCATTCCGCTTGTATTGAATACCCATGGCGAGCTTAGCTGGCCAATCCGGTAATTTTTCCGAGAATGACAGGGTTTGAGCAGTTCCTCCGGAGGATAATTTTCCATCAAACATTGGTTTTTGAATCGGGATACTCGCAGTGAGCCCGTATAATATATCCTTACTTAAGCGGGTTTGGAGTCCAATCTGAATAAGTTCACCTCGCAAGTATCCGGCCAATTTTGAATTACTGGAAGTAACCAGGTTCGAGTAATACTGCGTTGATTCCCGGGCATAATAGCCCGTAAGATGCTGCCATTTGACACCCACACTCCATTGGCTATTCACTTTAATTCCTGCACCCACGAATATTCCCCAGACACCGCCACTATTAATTACATCCAAGCGCCGCGTGGAATCCACATCGCCGGAAAACCTACCCGCCATATCTGTGATAGGTTCGGTACCAATTGAGGCATATAACCGGCGGCCTAATGGCAAACCAAGCTGGATACGCGACCAGCGCTCAAATTGGCTGGTAACGGACGAACCGGTACCCTTGTAGATGGCACTTTGCGGCAGCATTTGCCAGCCCAGATCGCCACCCAGTAAAAAGCGTACACTCTGCAAATCATGCCAGCCAGCCGGATTGGTGGGTAAAAAATTCAATGAATCATAAAGTGCGGTTGAGGCGAAACCCAGTCCGGCTTCCACTGCTGATCCGTTTTCACGAAAATTTCCGTATCCAATCGCCTGAAGCAATGGTTGACCATACGCAATTTGCAGACTGAAAATTAGTATCGCGGGTAAATATATTTTTTTTAACATCAGGGCGTCTCCACTCGGGCTGAATTAATAATGACCCACATGGACGAATCAGATAATGCCTGGCGCGGAAAGGCCAATAAATTCGGTGTAAATCCAGCATAATGTGATTTCACATAAAAAGAAATTACGGAATCCGGTGAAGCGACTGCTTCCGTTAAGGAGCTCGTCACATTCAGTAAAGAATCGATATCACTCATGTAAAATGCAAAATCCAGCCGATTACATTCACAGGTATCGGCCTCCAATTGTTTGAATGTAAGTGTCAACCGCGGGGTCGTATCGGAGGTTGACATATTCTCCGGGTAAATTGAGGAAGCGGTTGGATCAGGATTAAAAATGACGGATGCTGAAAGTATATGTTGCAATAGATGTTCAGTATCGAATAGCAGACTGTCAGCCCGAAAGCTGAATTTAATTTTCTGCGATCCCAAGGCCGAAACATAGGCATAATTCAGCGTATCTAACTCTTGGGGAACCCAGGCAAATACCGTTGCATCTGATAACACATACTGAACCACGGTATGCTCGGAAGTATCAGAGTCGGTGAAATGATAATTAATTAGCGGCGGGTAAGAAGTTTCCACTGAATAAAACCGTTGAATGAAATCACGGCGTGCTGTACTGAGGGTGAAGGTCATGGTTTTGCTGGTATCGTAGCGCAGCGTGCTAAAAACCGAATCCAGATTCAACGGAACCAGAAGTGAATCGTTTCCATCCTCAAAACTCAGTGGCACCGCTTGAACACTATCACCCCAAACCGAGGTCATGGGATCAGGCGTGACGCCGTTGACCCGTGAAAGTAATAAACTCCCTGTAGCCGGAGACGGTGCTCCAGGCGTTGCGGGGAACAGAAAATCTCGCTGAAATTCAATCCAGACACGATCAAAAGGAATACTATCGATGATGCTGGAATCGAGCAAAACCTTGAATTGTATCCCGGCCCGATACCCCGGCAAGTTTCCCACAAACAATCGAGTCAGTGTGTTCCAGGCAACCGTGTCTCGTTCTGTCTGGATGTTTGTAATTGTCCTGAGGGTATCCACTCGCACAATAAATGGATTTTTTACCACCTCCAAATTATTGATCGATTGGGGGTCTTCACATCCGGCCCAAACGATAATAAAAACAAATAAAACGGCTATCCAATTCCAACGCATGTATCGCATGCACGTCATCCTATGTTCGGTTCAAGTTTAAAATACTTGAAATTTGGTTCACCCATGTTTTTTGCGGGGGAAATAAAATCAGACTTCGATATTAAAATATTCCTCAAACTGGGCACTTAATGCTCGCCATCCTTCTTCTGAATCTTCAACCAGTGAAAAGTGTTTGACCTCTTTATGTTCCTGCTTCAACGCAGCGCTCAGCTTTTGGTTCTTCTTGATCATTGATTTCACATCGGAACCCGGGAAAGAAATGGCCGTTATTTCGTCGGCATATTTGACTGCCAACCCCAGTAAATTATTTTCATACCCCTTGGTTATTTTTGAATTCAGTCCCGCCATACTATAATGTTTTTCTTCTACCGGGCCCATTTCACGGGGGTTGATAATGTTTAAAACCGTCTTCATATCCGCGAAAAATTCGTCTTCTTTGTACAATTCCTTCAACATGATCGGGACAATAGCAGAGGTCCAGTCATTGCAGAACAGATACTCCGGTTGCCAGTATAAATAGGTTAAATTCTCGATGGCGCTTTTTCCGAAAAAGAAAAATTTCTCCGCATTACGTTGGTTAAAGCGGCCGGAAGGTACTTTATACAGACCTTTAGGGGTACTGCCAAAGTAGGGCAGGTAATCCAGAAAATATACTTGCACCTTGGTCCTGGGAACGAAAGCGGATTTTGCAGCACTGATCTGCCTTTTGCCCTTGAAATCCAGCTCGATCTCCCTCAAGCGAATCACCTCGCGGATCACATAACGCCGTTCACTGATAAAACCATACCTTGGGGTTATGATACGTAAATCTTGTTTTTTTTCGTTGAAAACCGCAGGGATTTTATTGGAAAACCGGGCTAATTCATAGGTCGCTGCAAATGGTTCGATTTCAGTCGTAAGGAAGTAGATGCGTCGGGACATTAGGCATACAATCTATTGCAAAAAGGTTAATGATTAAGCGTGCGTAAGCTGACCTATAATTTAGCCAAAATCTGTCGCGCTTTTTGGATATAGTCGCTAGTAGGATAATCGGTCAGAAATTTTTGAAATTCAATGCGAGCCTGGGAAGCATTTCCCATGTTCAGGTAGCAATATCCGATTTTGAACTGGGCGGCATCCGATTTATTCGAATTAGGGAAATCGAAAACTTTTCGGAATTCAACCAGAGCCCGCTGGTAATTGTCCTGAGCATAATAGCTTTCGGCTATCCAATACTCAGCATTATCAGCCAGATCGTTGTTCCGATCGGTAGCAATGAGAGTACTAAATGAACGGATTGCGTCATTATAATTCCCGTTCTGGTAGTTACTCAAAGCGTCAATGTAGAGCCGCTTGTATTCGGCCTCCGTCATACTGGGCCGGGCGGATGTAGCGGGTGCAGTATAATCGGATTGATAACCGCCGGTGGAGGGTGATGTAGCTGCCTGAGCCGGGGACATATTCATGATTTCATTGAATGAGTTGGTCAAGGACAGGATTTTATTCTCCAGCAGGACCAGCTGGCTAAGAATGTCATAAGTCGAGCTGTCTTGGGCTTGAATATGTTTTTGCAGTGTATTGATATCTTCCCCGAATTGGGCAATTTTGTCATTGGCTGACATTTCAAAATCAACGTACTTATTCATGATACTGTCAATGGCTGCTGAGGGGCCGGCATCACTCAACGCAGTTTGTAAACTATCCAATTGTTTCCCCAGGGCGATAATTTTTCCTTGGTTAGCGGTCGTACCCGCTTGCAGCGTTTGAAATTGATCACTTAGTTTAGACTGGAGCGAATCCAATTGCTCGCGAAGCGTGGAATCCTTTGCCGAACCGAGTTGAGCTTCAAGATTTGCAATTTTTGAAGTCATATCGTCTTTCAAAGAAAGCAGGTTGGCTTTGGTATCAGCCTGGAGTTTATACAGGTCTTCCATGGTCTTATGATCTTCATCATAAGTATCCCGTAATCCCTTCATTTCTTTCTCGTATTCATCCAATTTCGCCTGCAAAAGGGCCGTTTTTTGTGAAGCGGAATCTGCCGCTTCCCGGGAGCGGATCAAATCGGCTCTTAATTTAACCAATTCATCATTGGCTTGGGGAGTGCTGCCACTACAACCAAGAAATCCAACAACAATGGCAAGTATTCCGATGAGTATAAGGCTGCGATTCATGAAAATCTCCCTCCCGAGATAAGGATTTTTCCTTCCATCAATATTTGACGCAAAATTTAACGGGTGAATGAAACTATCCAAAAACATTTTCCCGGCGTCTTTTAATTTAAAAACAAGGAATTATCGTTCCTTTTCAGGCTTCCGGCGGATCATTGTTTTAAGCTTTATTCCCTAGCCAGCGCATTTTGGGAAATCCCTAAAAGGAGAAAGCACCCTGACATAAAGGATCCGCCATAGCTCATGAAGGGCAACGGAACCCCGGTTACCGGCATTAGTCCAACAATCATTGCCAGGTTTACGAAAATATGAAATAAAAAGACCGCCGATGTTCCAAAAAGAATTAAGGAAGTATACCGTGTCTTTGCAGAGTAGGCGGTTGCGATCAAACGCATTATAAATATCATGAATATTGTGAGAATGCCGGCCACCGCGATGAAGCCGAATTCCTCTCCCATGACAGTCATGATAAAATCAGTATGTTGCTCAGGTAAAAATTTCAGGTGAGTTTGCGTTCCCTGCCCCAGGCCTTTTCCAAACAGTCCTCCCGAGCCGAAGGCGGTCATGGATTGGATCAATTGATATCCGGCGCCCAGGGGATCGGCATCCAGGTTAAACAAAGAGGAAATTCGTTGCTGCTGATAGGGCTTAAGCATGCTCCAAAACGCATTGGTCAATCCACCGAGGAAAATATTGACTAGAAAATTCAACCCAGCGAACCAAAGCTTAGTGCGTCCCACATACAAGACCAATACCAGAATTGCCATCCAGATAAAAAAGGTATAGATATTAAAAGCCGCTAACATGGAAATCAAGGGAGCTACCAGTAAAAAGAAATACAGCGGACGGATGCCGGCCCAAAACAACATCGGCAGCAGAATAGCCATATAGACCAACGCGGTGCCCAAATCAGGCTGCAAAATCACGATGCCGGTAGGAATAATAACCATGATAAAAGGTGGGATCACCTGCTTGAATTCCTGCAGGCGGCGGTGATGATCCGAAAAATATTTCGCCAGGACAACGACCATTACGATCTTCATATATTCCGAGGGCTGGAAATTAAAACCCCCGATCCGGAACCAACGGTGCGTGCCAGTACTATCCACCACCAGGAAAGTGCCCAATAAAGTTAATATTCCCAGGCCATACAGAATATAAGCCAAATTGAAGACTACCTTTTTGGGCATCAAGGCAACGCCAAAAAACAGGGCCAGTCCAATCAGGAACCAGATCAACTGGCGAATGAAATAATTCCGTTCCAACACGACCTGTTGCTGAAGCCCGGTGCTATAGATACTTACCAATCCAACGCCGGACAGAATGATGGCCAATAAAAGTAAGATCCAGTCAAAATCCTTGAGTTGCTTTTGAAAAATATTTGACATGATCTACCGCTTTGCAGGCTGAGTCTGATGGTGAAGTGCTTTTACCTTGGCCACCTTGCGCAGGATGGCCCCCATTAGAGGCGCCGCCTTGCCCCCACCGCTACCGCCATTCTCTAACAGTATAGCCCAGGCATACGGCAAGTCCGGATCCAGGGAAAAACCCGTGAACCAGGCATGATCTTCACCATGCGGATTCTGAGCCGTACCCGTCTTGCCATAAATAGTCCAATCGCGCTGCCGCGCCGCTCGCCCGGTGCCATGTGGCGCCTGGACCACTCGATACATCCCATTCTGCACCTGGGACCATACGGTATCGGATGCTGTAACAGCGACATGACCGGAATCCGGGTAGGTGAATACAATCCGCCCTTCATTATCCGTGACATTTTTCAATAGATGAAGCGGGTGACGTATTCCGCGTTCGGCAATTATTCCTGCGTACTGAACCAATTGCAAAGGCGTGATTAACACCTCACCTTGCCCTACAACAAAATTGAGAAGGTTACCGGTAGTCCATTGACCACTACCAAATTTACGATCCATATATTGAGAATCCGGTATAATACCCTGTTTCTCATCCGGCAGATCAATTCCCGTCAATTTCCCGAACCCGTATTCTCTCGCCGTTTTTGCCCAGGCATCCAAGCCAATAACCTGAATTAAACGGTAGAAATACCCATTGCACGACTGTTCTATAGCAGTCCCCATATCAACCCATCCATGCCCCCCGGCCTTCCAACATCCAAATGATCTGTTTCCCAGGCGATATGAACCGGTGCAGAAAATCTTCTTCTTGGGGTCAATGGCTTTGTGCTGCAAAGCGCAGGTTACAGCGACAAGTTTAAAGGTTGAACCTGGAGGATATAAACCCTGTAATGCTCTATCGTACAATGGTTTGCGGCTATCAGTTAATAAAGTTCGCCAAATCTTCGGTGTGAGGCGGCTGGACATGACTTCCAGATTATAATCGGGTTTACTCGCCACGGATAGTATCTCACCAGTGGTATGATTGATTATAACCACGGCGCCGGATGAATCGCCCAACGCCTCTTCCACAATTTTCTGAATATCTTCATCAATGGTAAGATGCAGATTGTCCCCGGGAACAGGCCGAATTGGTTTTCGCCACTCGTATTCACCGATGTTTTGACCGAAGGCATTCACTATTTCATAACGGTAGCCGCGGGTCCCCCGTAAATAGCTTTCATAATACTTTTCAATGCCTTTCCAGCCAATCACATCACCCGGTTGGTATTCAGTCTGGTCAACTCGTGCTAAATCATCGGAGTCCACTTCTCTGATATATCCCAAAACATGAGTAAGCCGTACCCGGGATGGATAGTAGCGGGTTGGTTCGATGGAGTAGGTAACGCCAATGAGCTCCAGGTTATGCTCTTGCAGGCGGGAAATGATATTGATGGGCACTTTACTGCGGATTTTTACCGGAGTAAACATACCCCGCTGATACCGTTTAATCGTGGATTTGATCTCTGCCGGTGTCGTGACAAGGATTTCACTCAACCAATCCAAACTCTTCGGATGGCGGCGAATCTCAATGGGAATAACGTTTACGGAGTACGATGGCCGGTTATCCACCAGAATACGGCCGTTACGATCATATATCACGCCCCGGGGAGCTTCAATGGGAACTTCACGAATATGATTGGCGGTAGCTTTTTCAGCATATTTTTGGTGACTGGCGATCATTAACCAGTAATATCTTCCGCCCAATATCAGAAATAATAATCCCACAATGAGATAGCTGGTGAATTTACGCCAGAATTCAATGTCATTTTTATCCTGTAACATTAATCCTCACCGAAATGAGTAACGCTGAATAGAAAAAAGAGGGCTATGAAAGTATAAAGGGTGGCCGGTATAATGTGGGACCATAAAAGCGTCAAGAAGCGCCAATTCAGGCCTTGGTGATAGATAAAATCGTTTTCGAGATAAAAAACAAATACTACCAATAACAAAATAAGATACTGGAATATCGGGGCAAACCGATTGAGATGCCCTTTAAATTGAGCTGCGAGGTATGCGGTTATCGCCAAGCTGAAAGAACTTAATCCAAAAAGATTTGCAGCAGTGAGCGAATCGATTAATAAGCCCAGTACAAATGCCGCCCAAAGAGCAATGATGGCTCCATATTCCAAGCCCACGGCAATAATTAAAATAATAAGAAAATTGGGTCCGATCCCACCCAGCGAGATGACCGGTTGGAACATCCACTGCCCCACCAGTGCCAAGCCAGCCAGTCCCAAATATTTAAGGTTTTTAATCAGCATGTTTTTTTAAAATAAATACCTCTTCCAACCGGTTGTAATCTGCTGCGATTTCCACCCGAATTGACTTCACATAGCCTTCCAATTCCGGTTCAGCGCTGTGGACAATACCCACAAAAATATTGGCGGGAAAAATATCACTGTAGCCGGAAGTTACGACCGGATCCCCCACTTCCACTTTAGTATTTGAAGGGATATTTTCGATACGGAATGTACCCGGATCAAAGTATCCTAAAATTCCGATTGTACGGGTTTGTGATTCACGAACGGATACCCTGAAATTTCTATCGTTAATGAGTTGCACGAGGGAAGAGATTTCACCTAAAGCTACAACCTTGCCCACCAGGTTGGCATTGGCATCCACTACGGGAGCCAGAAGTTCGACACCATCCTGAGCGCCTTGATCCACCGATACGCTGGTTAGCAAACTACTCCCCGCATTGGATAAAACATTGGCCGGGATTACTTCGAAAGAACTGAGCCTTTTAAATCCCAGCGCTTTGCGCAGGCGCTCATTTTCAACGGCCAGATGCTCCAGCCGATTCAGTTCTACTTTGGCTTTGATATATTTTTTTTCAAGTTTTGCGTAAGCGGCTTTAAGTGTAAATACGGTGTCCAGCCAATCAATAGGCTGATAAAGGTAAGAGGCATAATCCAACAATCGCCCCCGTATACTCTGTACCTGCCTGGCCTCCTGATTAAAGATCAAAAGCAACGACAGGACTAGCGCCAGGAGTAAGTTGATGGCCGCCCGAAAGCGGTATAAAAAATCAAATATTCGTTGCATAGGCGAGAATAAAGCGGATCAGTGTGCCCTAATACAGGACATCCTGGAACCGATCCAGGTCGTCCAGGACAAGTCCGGTGCCCCGTACAATGGCTAGAAGAGGTTCTTCGGATACGTTGACGGGTAGATCGGTTTCCAATCGTATCCGCTGGTCGAGTCCTTTAAGCAGGGCGCCGCCGCCAGCGAGTATGATTCCACGATCCAACAGATCGGAACTGAGCTCGGGAGGCGTGCGTTCCAACGATTGTTTAACGGAATCCACAATGAGATCAACTGTGTCTTTGAGGGCTTCACGGATTTCAGAGGAAGAAATTTCAATCGTTTTGGGAATGCCCGCCACCATGTTTCGTCCCTTAACGGAAATCATGACATCTTCGGTAGGCATGGCAGATCCGACAGTGCATTTGATCTGTTCAGCGGTTCGTTCACCAATCAGGAGGTTATGTTCACGTTTGAAATATTGTATAATAGCCTCGTCCATCTCATCACCCGCCACCCGAACCGATTCCTTGGTCACGATACCGTTTAGGGCAATGACCGCTATTTCGGTGGTTCCGCCACCAATATCTACAATCATATTTCCCACGGGTTGACTGATATCAATGCCGATGCCAATCGCGGCTGCAATTGGCTCCTGGATAAGATAGACTTCCCGGGCATTTCGACGTTCGGCTGAGTCTTTAACCGCTCTTTTTTCAACTTCGGTAATACCGGTTGGAATACAAATGACCATTTTGGGGCGCGAAAGCTTACTCATTTTCAGTTTGTTCAGAAATCCATTGAGCATGCCATCAGCCATCTCAAAATCCGCAATGACCCCATCCCGCAATGGACGAATGGTTTCGATATCATGGTGGGTTTTACCCAACATATCCTTGGCAGTATTTCCCACGGCAATGACCTTGCCGGTTGTCAAAGAACGTGCCACGATACTGGGTTCGTTGATTACGATTCCCTGACCCTTTACATAGATCAACGTATTGGCGGTACCCAGATCAATGGCGAGATCACCACCCATGAAATTTACGAAACCTGCCACCTTTACCCCATTCCCTTCACAATTACCGCATCTTCTAACACTAGCACATCAGCATAACATGCTATTTTATTTTGACATGTTCCCCACTGAGGTGACCGGAGCAACTCTTTTAACACGTGTATTGGAGTCAAGTCTGATCACGCGCCAAATCTATATTTATTTTCAGTGGAATAAAAGCACGAGAAATCAATGTTCCACCCCTATACGTTTAAGTTGATATTTATCTGTTTTGACGCATTTTGATTTTTAGTTAGCTGGCTGCCGGGGGACATATTTCAGCCAATCCTGCTGAAAAGCAAGTGTTGGATGAGCCAGTGCCTGATCAACTCCGGCAAAGATTTGAACTAAAATCGAATGCTCCTTAATTTCGATTTGGCGGGTATCGATTTGCAGCATATTTGTCAACCCCGGAATTTTTTCAGACCACGCGGTATACAGGTGGTTGAGTTGCTCCAAATACTCGGGAGTGATCCCCTTTTCACTGAGGCGGCCGCGATGGGCGATGCGCCGTTGCAGTGTCGGTACATCCGCTGCCAGAAAAACGATAAGGTCGGGTTTTCTTAGAATTTTACCAACTGTTTCATATAGTTCATAATAGGTTTCATAATCTCGCCGATCCAGATGGTGCCGCAGGTATAGATTTTTAGCAAAAATTTCCGCGTCTTCATAAATCGTGCGATCCAAAACCAGAGGATCCGTAACGCTGGACAATTCCTGGATTTCTTTAACGCGCTGAATCAGAAAATAAATCTGGGAGTGAAATGACCAAGCGTGCATATCCCGATAAAAATCATGCAGATACGGATTACCCTGAAACTGCTCATAATACGGTATTGCACCGAGATGTTGCGCTAATAACTCCGTTAGGGTTGATTTTCCAACACCGATGTTGCCCGCTATGCCAATCCGAAAATTCAAGTCAGGCTACTTGGGACAAACTTGCAGAAATGTCAGGTGCATTGCCTTGCTCGTCAACTAAATGGCAGGAAACCGCCCGATCACCCGGAATATCAACTAGATGGGGGATTTCGACCCGGCATTGCGTTTCAGCCACCGGACATCTTGGGTGAAAGGTACAGCCTCGGGGCGGGTTGGCCGGAGAAGGGACATCCCCCTCTAACAAAACGCGGTTGGGGCGATGATCCGGATCTGGCACCGGGACCGCGGATAACAAGGCTTGCGTATAGGGGTGTTTGGGTGAAGTATATAAATCTTTGGTCGCTGAAATTTCCACAATATGTCCCAAGTACATGACAGCTACCCGATTTGAAATATGCTCCACTACACTCAAATCATGGGCAATGAATAAATAAGTCAGATTCAGTTCGGCTTGCAGGTCCTGTAACAAATTGATGATCTGGGCTTGTATGGACACATCGAGAGCTGAAACCGGTTCATCACATACGATAAATTTTGGTCCCACGGATAAAGCCCGGGCAATTCCGATTCGCTGCCGCTGCCCACCTGAAAATTCATGCGGATAACGCGTAGCATGTTTAGGTGATAATCCCACCCGATCCAACAGAACACTCACCCGACCATTGATATTTTGTTTGGTAGCCAAATTATGTTGCAACATGGCCTCGGCTAACATGCTCCCGATGGTAATCCGGGGGTTAAGCGATGAATACGGATCCTGAAAAATGATTTGCATATCCTTGCGGATCTGACGCAGGTCGCCGGCTTCAAGGTTTGTAATTTCCTGACCATCGAAAAATATCCTTCCGGCACTGGGTTCAATCAGTCGCAGAAGAGTCCGGCCGGTCGTCGTTTTACCACACCCGGATTCCCCCACCATTCCCAGCGTCTCGCCTTGACGAATCGAAAATGAAACGCCATCTACAGCCTTAACCTGACCAATAGTTTTGGAGAACAACCCTTTTCGAACGGGAAAATATTTTTTCAGGTTTTTTACTTCGATGAGTGTATTGTCAGACATCATAGAACAATTTTATTCCTTCAACTTCAGCTTTTCGCAGTCTGTTCCTGGAGCATGCCAAGTTTAGAGAGTTTATCGGCCAGCTTATTATAATTGCGGGTAATATGCTCAAAGTCCACCTGTTTGAATTGTCTTATCAGGCGTTGTACCCGATCGTATAGCGGCTTCATATTCTCATGCTTCACCCGGTATTGTCCAGTCAATTGGCGAACCATTAATTGGCTGTCCGAACAAACACGCAACTTTTGAGCATCAAATTGGGCGGCGACCTCCAGCGCTTTACACAATGCCAAATACTCTGCCTGGTTATTGGTGATATCCGGAATAAATTCAGAAAAACTGTAAATTTCCGAACCATTACGAAAAAATACTCCTCCGATACCCGCCTTCCTGGCATTTAAATCTGCCGCCCCATCCACAAATATCTCAAGGTCATGCGCCCCATTTAACGGCGGCAGGTCTCTATTTGCCCCGGTGGGTATTGCCGGAGTCGTCCGCGAATTTGGGTTAAGCTTCAATAATCTTTCAACCGCCCGCCGGTGTTGGGGGTGCAGATCGAAAAAACCATTCGACTCTAAAAAAGTGAAAATACTCTCGGCCAAATCCATATTCTTATAATCCTATTAACATCAGGGATGATATTCCCAGTTATGCTGAAATGAATAAGGCTCAATAAGACGGTATTCGCCAAAGCCGGTCAGGTCAACAAATACGAATTGCTGGTTGATATCGAAATAGTACCAAATCTCAGTGGGTTTCTGATCAAGCTCAAATGGCCGACGATCGATTTCATCCGGTGGTCCGAACAGGATATAAATTGCCCCCATATCCGTCAGCCAACCTTCACGTATACCGCCGAAGTGCTCAGTGGCATAACTGACGCGGCGATAATACTCGTCCATTAACTCGTTTTGAGTTGTGGTGGGAGTCGGATCTTTTACCCGCCAAAATTCAAGAAACAGCTTCCGTTGATCATCGCCTTTGGCTTGGAGCATTTTTTTAATCTCTTTACTGCCGGTAATGTACCGGAGCTGACGAATTGCCTGTCCCAAATCATGAATTCCGGAACTTACGCCACGCCAATGTACACGAAATTTAGCCCGGGATGCCACGGTTGCGCCCTTACCGTCTCTCACACTGAGTTCTAAAGAGTATTGCCCGAAAGTCATTTTTGCGGTGGACATTTTCAAACGCAAAACGGTATCTACCATCGTTGAGGTGGCAATTTTAATTGTAAAATAGTATACCGGTTCATCCTCGTGTAACAACCGGTACTGGATATCATACGGTCCCTGTGATCCCATTAATTTAGCTTGAAAACGCAAGGTGTCCAGTGGTTCGGGCAAAACATTACCCCAGAATATGGTTCGGGTTTTGGTGCTATCTTTTATGACTTGTTTGATGATGGCAACGTCACCGAGAACAACAGGTTTTTCATAGAACTGGGAATAATCCCGGGTATCATCCAAATAGCGGGTTTTCCTCGTATCCAAGTCAGTGACCCGAATAATGGCTTTCACATTTTTGGCTGGTATAACAAACGGGACCGTGACGGCATCCAGCTTATTTTCATTTCGGGTTTCATAATAAGAATCTGAAATCAACTCGCGTTTCAGGATCTTACCCCCAAGCTTCGTATTATCCTTATCCTTGAAGGTGATCCCGATTTCATATTCGGCTCTGTATTGACCATTATAGCGGACGAATTGGATCTTATTGTAGGGAACCTGAATTTGAATATCCAAGGCAATATTTTTTCGATCCGGTAAGGGTGAGGCGATACCACTAAAGCTAAAATTCGGGAGAGCTAGTTCTTTTTCCTGATTCCGGTCTCGCGGCATTTGAGCCTGAAGTAGTCCTAGAGTCCAGATCAGTAAAACACTGATTGTAATCGTTAATTTATGCCTAATCAAGGTGTTCTAATGCCTTTCAAGTCTATGCGTGTCAGGCCGCGGTCCGAGCCCGCCCAAATATAGTCCGGGGTGGCTGTCACGGCAGTTATAAAATTGGAAGCCAATCCGTCTTGTGTTGTATAAAGTTCCCATAGGCCGGTAGTTGGATTTAAAACTCGCAAGCCTTGTTCTGTTCCCACCCAAACACCCCGGGCATTCAC
>CAZIWX010000060.1:0-14866 GCA_964543125.1 uncultured Lentisphaeria bacterium
TAACAATCGTTGTGCGAATTTAGCTGGCAGCTAATTTGAATGCAAGCCGCTATTTCCGGCCTTGCTTGAGGTAACTGTTCAACCAACGGGACTGAAAATTTTCGAAGTCGTTATTCTCAATGGCGTGCCGGATGTCAAGCATAAGATCCTGATAAAAGGTCACATTGTGGATCGTAGCCAGGGTTTCCGCCAATGGATCCTTGGTAAAAAAGAGGTAGCGTAAGACCATGCGACTGTAGGTTTGACAGGTGTAGCAGTGACATTTTGTATCCAACGGATATTTGTCCTTGCGAAAGGTTTTATCCATGATACGAATTTTCCCTCTCCGCGTGAACAGGGTTCCCTGGCGGGCATAGCGGGTTGGGATGACACAGTCCAGCATGTCCACGCCGCGATGCACGGCGGTCAAAACATCCTCTGGTAAACCCACGCCCATGAGGTAGCGAGGTTTATTCGGCGGCAGCAACGGAGTGGTGAGACCTGTGATCTCCCGTAGAAGCTGATGACCTTCACCCACACTCACACCGCCGATGGCAAATCCATCAAAATCGATTTTTGAAATTTCCTGAGCACTTTGGCGCCGGAGTCCCTGGTAAGTCCCACCTTGAACAATACCGAATAGAAATTGGTGGGCCTGAAGCTCTATTTCCCGGCAGCGCCGACCCCAATGGGTTGTGTGGTAAACCGCACGCCGAACTTCAGACTCTTCGGCCGGATAACCCACACATTCGTCAAACGCCATGACAATATCCGAACCCAATTCACGCTGGATCAACATGGATTTTTCCGGTGTCAGGTGGAGGCGTTCCCCGCCCTCGGCATAGCTGAAATCAACCCCTTCCTCGGTAATCCTGGTCTCCGGCAAGGAAAACACCTGGAAACCGCCTGAGTCGGTTAGGATTGTTTGATTCCAGCCCATGAAATTATGCAAACCACCAGCGCGTTGCACCGTTTGCCGCCGGTCACTCAATGACATGTGATAGGTGTTTGCCAAAATGACCTGAGTACCGGTTTCAGCAATGTCGCGTGGCGTGGTGGAGCGAATAAAGCCCGCGGTTCCCACTACCATAAAAGCGGGGGTTTGCACTGTTCCATGGGCAGTGGTAAATTCTCCCCGCCGCGCACCCGAGCGATCCGTAGCGTGTAGTCTAAATTTGATGTCTCTTAATGCCATTCAGTAGTCTCACCTTACTTATTGATGGAATCTGCTGCCCGCAGAAAAATCAGTTTATTCAAAAATCGGCCCGAATCCGTTACCCCTGTTTCGTGGCTGGCGAAGGTTAACGAATCCGGCGCCGTTCGCAACATGAGAGTATAATATCTTTCGGTGCGGTCAAGTTGGCATTGATCATTAACAGTCGCCCCCTTAAACCCATTCGGGGAGCGGTGAAACACCACTTCACAACCGTTTATTTTGGTAGAATCCGTCCGGGAATACCATTCCGCAAGCCATTCCGATCTACCGAACCGGGAGATTTTAAACTGCCAGCCCGTGTCCCAGGGCGCCGGCAGGGAGGGATTAAATTTAAATTCCAGCCAGATGCTCATTGGCACCGGAGTCTCACGTTTAATCTCGGTAACGGTCAATGATTGCTCTCCGTCAGCGTGGTTAAATCGGCCGGTTAAGTCACGCGCGAGTATTTCCAAGGCACTTGGCTGGGTAAACAGATTCCGCGTGTTGACGAAGCGCGCGAACAGGAAGAACATGGCGATGAGGAAAATGGCGTTAATGATGATAATGGGATTGAAGCGCCGCATACCGGACGAAAGATAAGCTGTTAGATGATTTTATCCGTGGAGGAATACCGGCTGATTTTTTAAAGTTGCTGCTGCGTCTGGATAATAAACTTTGTAGGGCGGGTAAGTTGGAACAGAGGGTTTTTAGCGGCCGTTTTCCCGAAACCACCGGTAGCACATCCCTTTGTGCTACAATTTTCCTGTTTTCGTTAAACCGACCTCATGAGTATTATTCATGAAATTATTTTCCATGGATCAGGATATTCACCGCTTCAATTTTTTGTTTAAGCTCCGTGATTTCAGCCTTCAGCCGTTGTTTTTCCGCTTCTGCCCGGTCCATTTTTTCTTCCTGATTGCCTAGCTGCCAAAAAAGTACCGATACGATCAGGCAGAGGGTAAACAGAATTACCCCCAACGAAATTCCGAGAGTGGTTATAAGAGGCCCTTCTGTTCCGGCATCCGGGCCAAGGAATAGGACGCTCAATGCGCCAACAAAAATTCCCCAGATGAGAATTTGCAGGGATGTGATCCGTTTGGCATCTTCCAGGTCCCCGAGGGAGACCACCACCAGCCAGAGTGAGAGACCAACTGCCAGAATCAGGAATGCCAACAGAGATTCATGGAACAATGCCGCGGCCAGGGCGCCCACATACATTAACATGCTGACTACATAGTGCAGAAATCGAGTCTGAATATCATTCATGTCCGCCTCGGAAATTTTCGGGTTTGATGAGCCTGCGAAATATGCACAAACTGGATGAAGGATTCAACCTTTTCGCTGGCGTGGCGTGACCTTGTAATTGGCTGCCCGGCCCGCTAAGTTTCAGCATGGCACGAACCTTTTCGCGAATATTGGCCATCTTTGTCCTGAGTGTGTCGCTGGCCCAATCCCAATGGACCCCCTTCCGTGATCCGTTCATGCTTTCCATTGGGCATACCGAATTCAGCATCGGTCAAATCGGTTGGTCAGCGGAACGCTTTGTGCTCGACTCGCTGGAATCCACCTTAACCAACACCACCCGTTTCGCTAAAACGAATTTCAGCACGAGCCGCTTTGCTGAATTGGATGTTTCCATTTTCCGGTATAACTGGCTCTATTCCATTTGGCGGCAGGCCGTGGTGGATGTCCAAAGTGGGATTGGTTTGAGAATCTGGCAGCCCCTGGACGCCATGTCAGTTCCAAGTTCCTGGCCCCAAGTCGTAACTAACGGCCGGCCGGCGTTTTTCCCGGATATATTGGAAATTCATCTCGATCACACCCTGACTTACCCCCTGCTGCCTTCCGTGGAAATTTTCCTGAAAGGTGGGAATGGTTTTGCGCGCGGATCCCTCTATCGGGACGCGGCTAAGAATTCAGCGCTGTCGGTATATGGGTGGACCTGGTCCCTGGGAGGAGGCGTGTTGCTCAACCGGCAGAGTGACGGTGGCGCCTTATTCACTTACGGTGTAGAAATCTTGCATCGTCACCAATTTTTTGATTTTACCGCTACCAGTAAGAGCCGGGCTGGCGCCGCCCTCGATGGAACTTATATCTCACCGGTCATCTCGGCTAATTTAAGCCATACCGCTATCGCCCTGGTGGCCGGTTTCACCTTTGGCGGGAATACTAATTTAGCGTATCGGGGCTATCAGGCCGAGCGGCGGCATGATTATATCAAGGCCGCCTCGGTTTACCGTGATTTCCTCAAATTATATCCGGATCATCATAACACCAAACGAGTACGGGAACGCCTCAAACTAGTCCGAACGGAGATGCCGCGCCAATATTACAATCAGGCGGTTCAAGAGTTTCGTAAACAGAATTTTTCAGGTGTGAAGGATCAATTGGTCTTGGCAGGTATGCCTGACGATCCGGAATTAAAACAAAAATTGAGTGATTTACGGGAGGAGGTGGGCAAGGTTTATTTGCGGCAGGCGCAGGAAGATCTGAAAAACTTAAATTTTACCGCGGTTGAGCAACAAATCACCTCCAGCCGGGAAATAACCGATCAACTTGACCATCCCATAGAATTTCTGGAGGCTAAACTGGATTTTATAAAGGGCGTCTTGCTGTATCAAAAGGGTGTCTACGGCCGGGCCCTGGATTGGCTGAACAAAGCGGCGGCAGCCAACCCGGCCTTGGGGCCGGAGGTGAGGGCTTATCAAACCAAAATCGCCCAGGGTATGCTCGATGATGCCCAGCGTGGTGTGGTAGAATCCAATAAGGTTTTCACGCTGGAGAGTCTCAAAAGTGCTGTGGATCTAAATCCGCGACTCAAACAATTATTGGATGAGCCCATCGGTGAATTGAACGCTTCCATCAACATTGACAAGTTGGCCGGTCTGGATGCCATGGCTGAATGGGAACTGGATCGCTACCTGGTGAGCAATAACCCGGGCATCACCCGGGACAACATTCAGCCCCAGGTGGGAATGGACCGGCTGGCGTTGGAAAAACTCACCGGACCGCCACGGCAGCGCTACCAAAATGATAAGGCCGAACTTTGGGTCTATCAATTAACAGATGGATTCAGGGTGCAGGTTTATCTGGATCATGGAACGGTTTCGAAGGTTGTGCGGATTGCACCGGCTCAAAGCCGAAATTCGTCAAAACAATTTTAATTATCACACGGGATCGGTTTGTCAGATATCCGGGGCAGCCGCTCGGTGTTGCCTGATTCCATTCAATAATTCGTAAAAAATAACTTTCACAATACCCCAACCCGGAACGGCCAGCAGCATACCGAGCACGCCCCACTTGGAACCGATGAGGATGACCAACATTACTGTCAACGGATGCATCTCCATGCTGCCGGAAACAACCAGGGGTGAGATGAAATTATTGTCGATAAATTGCACAATGGCAAACATGACGACGATATGAATGATGTAGTAATAATGGGACGCAGCCACCGGATCGCCCATATTATTGAACAGGCTTACCGTGATGGCCGGCAACATCCCGGCAAACGGGCCAATGTAGGGAATGATATTGGCCAGGCCGGCGATTCCACCGATCAGGAATGGTCCCGAAATATTTGCACCGAAGCCCCAGTTTAGAATATGTAAACCAATGATGGACTGGATTCCGACGCCTCCGGCCGCGATCATTTGTCCCCGTAGAAAATTGGTTAACTGTGCCTGAGTTTTATAGGAAATGTTGAGCGACATCTCGAAATATTGATTAGGCACTATTCCAATGAGGGCTTTCATTATCCGGCGGCCATCAACCAGGAAAAAAATAGTGATGATCAAAATAAAAATGAATGACGATACGGCACTCAGGGCGCCCGTAACGATACCGCCGATCTGGCTAAAAAAGGAACTGGTCACTTTGGTGACCATGGCCGTGTCGATCTGGAAATTCGGTAGATAGGGCGCGATCCAAGTATTGAACTGGCCAATCATTTGATCCAGCGTGCCGTTGGTGGCATTGGCCGGAATCAGGTTTTTAAGCCGTCCGATCTCGTCTAACATTTTGGGAGTCCCCCGGGCAATCACAAACCCCAGAAAACCGAAAGTCAGAAGGAAAAATATCGCTACGGCAAACCCACGCTTTAGACCACGGGCTTCCAACATATTGATAACCGGCGAGATCAGCGCGGTCAGCACCACTGCCATAATGATCAAAAATGCGGCGTCGGTGATGTAGGGAATAAATTTATAAAGCGCCAGCAGGCCCAGAACCAGCAGGACAAAATACACCAGTGTCCGAAACAGGGCCGAGTTAAAGGACTTGATGAATTGCTGACTGATGGAACTGTCATCACCCCGTTGCATTACGCTTATCAGCCTCTAATTTTTGTAATTGCCGTTGAATTTTAGCCAGATCTTTATTGGTCATTCTCAACCGGGTTGCCAGCACCTCTGACAGAGCCAGCAGAATTTTGATACCGATTCGTGGCTTGGTTTCCAGCAGCCCTAATAAGTCCGGCCGGTAGAATCCTAAAATAGTACACGTTTCCATGGCCCGGCCGGTAGCCGTGCGGGGTGAATCATCCAACACCGCGATTTCTCCAAAGAAATCCCCCTTTTCCAATTCCGTCACAAGTTGCTCGGCGTGGTCATGATTCAGGATGTATATGCCCACGGTTCCGGTTACGATGATGTACATGCCGCTGCCGGGGGCGTCCTGTTTCACAATGGTTTCATTCACGGTGTAATGCCGGACGTGCATCACTTTTTCGACCTCTTTTATCTCGCGCCGGGATAACTTGCTGAAAATATGAACCGTGGAAAGGACGATCTCGGCTTCGGAGCGATTGCGCTGAAACCGGCGTTTTACACTCTCATACAACGGTGCAATGACCTTCTTATTGTCAACATCAGCCATAAGAATATTCCTTTTATTGCAGAATGATGTTTACCAGCTGGACCACATCCTGAACAGTTATGGCTTCGTCTTCATTTACATCGCCCGCGCAAATTTCAACGGGAGTTGGGGGCTCCCCCTGTTCCAGGATAATATTTACCAGACGGACCAGGTCGGTTACATCCAGGGCTCCGTCAGCGTTTATATCGCCGGGCGAACACTCGGCGATGATGGTGCTGTTAATGGAATAGCTGAAAGTAAAGTTAGAACCGCTGGTTTGTGTAACCACCGGAATAAGCGCCGCTTCGGAGGCACCACGCAGATCCAGCACAAAACTGCCGTTGTTGGCATTATCCAGGGGAATTTCACCCCAGCTCACACTATCCGGGAAGCGGACCGCCCACATGGCCGACAGCGCAACCCCGTCTTGTCCGTTGAACTGAATCTCCAAACCGTCTCGAAGACCGGTGGGCGGGAGCAAACGGATCATGCGGCCGGCCAGGTGTTCAAACGGGGAACCGTTGACATTCACCGGATAAGTGGTGTGTGTAGCTGAAAGCGTCGCGGTGGGGAACCCGGTAATCCCGGCTTCGTCGTATCCAAAAAGCGACTGCCCAAAACTTGTGGTTACCGCACGATTCCCGGTGAAATAATTCCAGACCACATATTCTTTAAAGGCACTGGCAAAGTTTTCGCCATTGCCGGTAAACAGTTGTTCATAGGATGAAAGCACACTCTGGTATGTATGGGTCTCGCGCCAGGTCCAGAAATAAAACAGAAAAGGCGCCTGAGTGTAAGAATTTCCGCCAAAGCGTTGATGAATGAAATCTTCCCAGGGATAATCTTCGTACGACCCAGTGCCACCATGATCCAGACTATAATTGGGATTGGAAAAAGGATCCTGGAAACCCATAAAATTCAGCATGGAATCGTTCACATAATCGTAAACAAATTCTTCCGCCCAGGTAGCGTCCAGTTCAACCCAACCACCTTCCGACCAATGAGAATGAACATATTGGGAGGCATGTTTGAATTCGTGGGCGGAAGTGACCTTCATGGCGCCCTTCACATTACCCTCGGGGTCCTGATTACTGCCGAATCCGATGAAATTATTATGCAAAGTCAGTCGGGTCTGTTCGTTTCCGTCAACTCCACTCGTGGTGGTGACGCCGTAGGCCTGCATATTTTGAAAAGAAATATTGTACAACCCATCGCCTCCGGTGAGATTGGGACCGGCAAAACCAGCTGAATCGATCTCCATTTCCCACGTATGCTCAAGGTACTGAGCCGCCCATTCCACATAATCCGGTACACCTGAAAAATCGTTGTCCGCGGCCGGTACGGCATTGGCGCCGGTAGTAGAATAGGTCAGGCGAAAATGCCCTCCGGGACTGTCATAAATTGACCGAATTGCGGGTGAGGGGTCCGGATTCAAATAGTGTTCGATTTCTGAAATGGTGCCGGGCCGCAGGCTGGTCTTCTCGCGCTCGTACTCAATGATAATTGGTGTTCCACAACGCATCCATTCTGGTTGAGCCGGCCGGAATTGTGGGTCCATCTTGCCCTGATCGTAGATGAGATAAATCTTATTCAGAATTTTTTTATCCAGGCTGATAGCGCCCTGCTGAAACGCGGCATCAATGGAGGCGATCGTTTGGGGCACGTTGCCCAGGACTACCGTGCTTCCCACCAGCAAGGTGAGTAAAGCTGTTCTTAGGTGCATTAAATTATCCCGCATGTGATTAGTCCAAGTTTATGACATTTTGATGAGATTCATCCACTTTTCTGATGATAGATAGGATTTGTGCAATGCCAAAAAATTCCAGTGTAATACCGGCCCGGTGGACAATTTAGATTAATTTACCCAGAATATATCCAATAACAACGCCAACCAGAAGCACAATGGTCAGCACACGGCTATTGACAACCTGGGTTCCATAGCCTTTTCGAATAAAAAATATTGAAACAAAATATCCCAGCGCATTCAGGAGCCAGAAAAAGGGGATGGAAAGAACTTTGATCAATAAAGGCCCCAGAAAAGGAACCAACCCGATGAGGGCGACCACACCGGCAAAAGCGTTGGACAGGATACCCACCAGGACTACCAGCCCGGCCATGAGCTTCTTGTCCCAATGCAAATTCAAGCCGAGGAGGATAAAGGCGGCCGTGGCGAGAATGAAAAGGATCGGCTTCCAGCTTGATTCTATAAAATCTTTAAGACGGGTAAACATCGGGCGGAAAATTAATCGGTTTGGGCTACATAAGCATCATTTTTAACCACGGTCAAAAGGACCGCACCGGGAAACTTTCCAACCTTGGCTTGGACCACCCGGGGCGTGTTGTCAAGCCAAAGTTCCAAGGTGCTGCCATCCGTTCCTAAAAAATCCATCAATACATCGGTTCGGCTCCAAATCGCCTGTCCGTGATCATATTCAAGCGTGATTTTCAGGTGGTTTGTCCAAGTAGCTTGTCCGGCCATGGTTATCTGCTCAGCACCCTGATTCGTGACCTGTGCAGTGAGAAATTTACCTTCAATCTGAATGGGCAAGGTAAAGGGGTATTGTAGTGATTTGAACTTGTGTTCCAACCAATGCACAGCGGCAAAAACACTGCGCACCCCCGGTTCAAGAGGTAGGCTGGTTTGAGCGTCACGAAATTCGATCCGGGACAATTTTTGATTGTAAATGGTGGTAAGATTCTGACGGAAGCCACTCTCCAAAATCCTTTTATCACTTGCCAGGGGCGTATAATCCCGAGTCTGAAATGTCGCACCATACTCATTGTGAACCGGATGAAATTGCGCCCAGAACGGCTTGATCTGGTTATCGTACAGAACCGTGGTCAGACTGTCATTTTGCTGAAAGGTCTCATAACAATCCAAAACCGGAATTCCAAAATAGGAGACGAGGTAATGGGTTTTACGTATGCTGGTTTGCGAATAGGCAAGAGTTGGCTGAAGAATCAACCCGATCAAAACAATCCCGCGCATGATCAAAACGCCCCGAAGGCTCATTGCTTCCACTCGAACTTTCCCAGCAGTCCCATGATAGCCACATAGGGAATGTAGATCGGTTGCAGGAGAAACCACAGGGGATAGAGCAGCAGGCCGTGAAATTGTTTGAAGCGCCAACCGGCGGTTAGAAGGACGGCGCCTTCAAAAATAAATTTCAAAATTGCCCAGCGCGGTAATTCGTGCAATCCCAGGATTCCACCCACCAAGAGCGCCAGGTTTGTCATAAAGGCTGATAACAGAAAAAACCAGAACAGGAATTCGCGCTTTTCCAGGCCTCGCGAATTGGAGGCCCAACGAATCCGTTGATTCAAAAACCCGGTAAGTGTTTCCGGGGCATTCGTAAAAATGTGGTGCCGGGGATCAAAGCTAAAGTGAACCTTGGCATGGGGGAGTTTAGCAATACTCTGGATAAGAAAAATATCGTCATCCGCCATCTGTCCGGCGCTTTGTTCAAAACCGCCAATGGCGGTGAAAGCTGACCGGCGGTAGGCTAGGTTGCTACCCGAGCCGCTCCAAATTTTACCCTTTTGTAACATACCCACATTGGCGGCGACCAGGGCTAAAAAGTCCAAGGCCTGGTATCTGCTCAGGAATCCATGCCCTTTGAAATTCACGTAACCCAAAACCAGTTGGGTTTCAGCATCGAAATTTTCAACGCCGCTGGCCACCCACTCAGAACCAACGCGGCAATCACCATCCGTCTGAAAGATGATTTCAGCCTGCGTTTTGCGGATACACTGGGTCAAAGCAAATTTTTTAGGCGCCAGGGTGGTGCTGGCTGCGTGAATCCGCAGGCCGCTGATATTAGGGACTTTTCGGCTATGCTCGCTGATGATCTGCCACGTGTCGTCCGTGGAACGATCGTCCGCAATAATCACCTCCAGCAAATTCCGGGGATAGGATTGCTTTTCAAGATCATTTAATAGATTACCGAGATTGGAGGCTTCATTGCGGGCAGAAATAATCACAGCCACACGGGGCCGCCATTGATTATGGCGTTCCGGCGTTTGTTTTCGTAAACCTAAAATAATGAGTACGGTGAAGAAGAGGTAAATACCGAGGAAAAACGAGAAAAGGAGACTTGGAATAATCACAATTAGGTTGATGTGCTACCGCATGGACCCTGACTAAAGAACGAAGATACCGGCGATAAGGAAGTACAGTAAAACCCCAAAAATATCGACACTCGTTGTGACGAAGGGACCCGTGGAAACAGCTGGATCAAGATTCAATTTGTCTAAAACCAAGGGGACGAGCGATCCAATGGTTCCGGCTGCTATCATTGCCGACAGGAGACCCGCACAAACCGTAATTCCTAAATGGAGCGGTGACATGGCTTCCGGATCGAGGTAGCCCATGATCCCCATAATATAAGCAGCGAGGCCCAACAGGGCCCCGTACACCAGTCCCAGAATCATACCGATCCGCAATTCCTTGAAAATGATTTTAAATGCTGCTGAACGCTCGACTCTGCCGGTTGCCAGACCTCTAACAACTATGGTTGAGGCCTGGGTTCCCACATTGCCGGCCATTCCCGTGATGATGGGCAGAAACGAAGCTAAGGCTAAAACTTTAACCAGGGTTGCCTGAAATCCCAAGATGATGGATGCCGCTAGAAGTCCACCGACCCAACTGGCGAACAGCCACGGCAAGCGGGTTTTGACATTGCCTAGCACATTACGCGAAATGATCTCGCCATCCCGGCCGGCACCGGCCATTTGGAGGAAATCTTCAGTGGCTTCTTCGCGGATAACATCGATGACATCATCCACGGTGACAATGCCCAATAGTTTATTGCTGTGATCCACAACGGGAACCGCCAAAATGTTGTACCGGGAAACGACCTGGGCGACCTCTTCCTGATCCATATCGGGATGGACCGCGTGAACCCGGGTGATCATGATATCCCTTAAAACGCGATTGGGACGCGCCATTATCAAATCCCGCAGGGAAATTACCCCCACCAAATGCTGCCGCTCATCAATCACATAGAGGTAAAACACCATCTCCTGATCTTCATTGTTCTGAATTGAGGCGATGGCCTCTTTGGCGGTGATGTTTTCATGGAGCGAGAATACTTCGGTGGTCATGAGCGCCCCGGCACTATTCTCCGCGTAAGCCATGAGCTGCTCCATCGCCTTGGATTCGCTGCCTTTCAAGCGCGCCAGAATCTCGGCCGCCTGTTCATCGGGTAGTAACCTCAGGATATAAGCCTCATCATCCGAGGAAAGTTCTTTAAATAGCGTCAGCGTTTTTTGAACCGGTAAATCGGATAATAATTCCTCAACCAGGTTGTCATCCAACTCGGCCAGCATCTCGGCGGCCTGGGTGACCGTGGGGATCATGAGAAAAACATCCGCCCGCTCCTCCTCGGTCAGATGACGAAAAATGAGCGCCAGGTCGGCCGAATGTATCTTTGCCAACAGATTCTCAAGATTGTTCTTGGCATGGCGCCGGAGCAGGCGTCTAACGGTATCTACATGCAGGTGGAGATCGCGGGAACTCATGGCCGCAAAGTTAATTTTTGGGTTTATTTAAGTCAATTAAGGGCTTGCCCCGGAATGAAATAATTCTATCCCGGTTTTTACCTGGAAGAATGCACACGTTTTAGGGCAGTCTCAGCAACATTTTCCGATAGGATTTGACTTTGTTGGTGTAATAGGTGAACAAGGCGTGATTATTGTGTCTTCCGGCTCCGGTGGCCACGATGGTACCTTTAGTGATGAGTTCCTCCAGTACCGCACGCTGCAAATCCGAAGGCAGTTCAGAATCCAAATGTTTTTCCATTGCCAAAATGCGATAACGATCCAGCCCCCATTCGGCTGTGCTCAACTGATCCGAATGGCCGCCGGTTTTTGTGACCAGCGCTTCGTTCACCAAACCGACGGGATAAGCCCGTGTAATTCTTAACCACAAATCGTAGTCTTCACATACGGGCAGATTCTCGTCGAATCCCCCAACTTCAGTCCACAGCGTTTTCTCAAACATAACGGCCGAAGGACTGATCAGACACAGTGGTAAACTAACTTTGAAAATGTGACCGGCCGGTTTGGTGTGTTTTCGCCGGGGATTTACCCGGCGGCCGCCGCGAATCCAAATCTCATCCGTTTGACTGATGCGTAACCCGGGGTGGACCCGGTGATATTCCACTTGGCGCTTCAGCTTTTCCGGTTGCCAATAATCATCCGAATCCAGCAGGGCGATCCAGCGCGAGCGGGCAGCCTCGATCCCCCGGTTGCGAGCGAAAGAAACACCACGATTTTCATCGAGGTGCAAGATTCGGATATTACCCTGATATCGGTCGAGCACCTCGATCGTCTCATCCAGGGACCCATCATCCACGACGATGATCTCCGCGGGTGGATACGTCTGAGCCAAAACGGAATCAAGGGCTTTAGGTAAAAAAGCAGCTCGATTGAAGGTCGGAATGATGACTGCCACGGAAAAATCAGCCATTGATGATCGCTTCCCAATTAGTGAGAACAAAGGTTTGAAGCCGGCGGGCCTGTTGTCGAAAATGGCTGAGGAATGTGGTGATGGCGGAATCATCAGCGAGATCAGAGATCGCCCTCAAGGTTAACAGGGGAATCTGGTGCTCCACGCAAAATTGCGCCATGGCAAATGATTCCATATCAACCGCCAAGGCACCTGTTTTTGCCCGTAGTTGCCCTCTTTTTTCGGCCGACTTTACCCCGGTTCGAGTCGATACAAAGCGGCAGGGCTTGAGTGTTGGTAATTCCGGTAGTTGAAAAACCGGGGGCGTGATTATGCTTCCTGATTCATCCGAAAAACCGGTTCCCAGAATGAAATCGCCGATTTTCAGACCGGGATCCAGGGTTCCGCTCACGCCCACCTGTAAAATTTTGGCGGGTTCCGAAGCGTCAAGCTGATTAAGGACTTTCCGCGTTTGAGATAAGCCAACGCCGGTCCGCAGGAGGTGGATCTCCTCGTTACAAACATACAAGACGCCCGGTTTACCCAATGATCGCCATGACCGGTAACCCCAGTGATCCAGCAGGAGTTTTAACTCAGTTTTCAGGGCGCCGGCGACGAGAATTTCCATTCCCAAACTTAGTCGAATTCCCCGGTGTCTTCCAGTCTCGGTTTTGTAGTGAAATACTTGATATCGCTTCCATTAAATCATATACTGCCGGCCAAATGACACAGCTTTCCCGTACGGATTATTCCGAATATATTTTTACTGATTCCCGGCCCGAATTTCTTATTCTGGAATTCCCGGGATTCCGGACCCAAACCATTCTTACCAATAATTAATGCTCACTAGAATGACCGATCATTTTTTCCGGGAACGCCTAATCTCAACCAGAATTATTCCGGTGGCATTTTTTAAAGCCCCTAGGGAACAGTGAGGAATAACTTTTGATATTTAACCGTGGGAGCCAATGCAAATGATCAGGCTAGTTTCACTTCGAGTTATTTTAAGCACCACTAATCGGACAACCTCGATTAACCGCAGAAAGAGGATTTCATGAATAAAACGGTCTATTTTTTTGGCGACGGCCGGGCCGACGGCCGGGCCTCCGATAAAAATTTATTAGGTGGAAAAGGCGCCAACCTGGCCGAGATGACCAGCTTGGGCATGCCGGTGCCGCCCGGATTTACCATCACCACCGATGTGTGTGTGGAATATCTCAAAAACAACGCTTACCCCGAGGGGATGGAGCCGGAGATTGACGCTGCCCTGGCACGCGTGGAAACCATCATGGGTCAGAAATTCGGTGATCCGGAAAATCCACTGTTGGTTTCGGTACGCTCCGGCGCCCGCCAGTCCATGCCCGGTATGATGGAAACGGTGCTTAATGTGGGTCTCACCCAGAACACCATCACCGGCTTGGTGAAAAAGACCGGTAACGAGCGGTTTGTATACGATGCCTACCGCCGTCTGATCATGATGTATTCCGATGTGGTGATGGAGAAAGCCACCGGGGTTGAACCGGCTGAAGGCCAAGCCATCCGCATACAACTTGAAGAATTGATGGATGCCATGAAAAAAAAACACGGTTTCCAACAAGATACGGAACTGAGTGCAGCCGATTTAAAAGAACTGGTGGCGCAGTTCAAGGATAAGGTGAAAGAAGTTCTGGGCAAACCATTCCCGGATAATGCCCGCGATCAACTCCGGGGCGGTATCGAAGCCGTTTTTCGGTCATGGAATGGTAAACGCGCCATCAGCTATCGAAAAATTGAGAATATTCCTCATGAATGGGGGACGGCGGTCAGTGTCCAGACGATGGTGTTCGGGAATATGGGCAATTCCTCCGCCACCGGTGTAGCCTTCACGCGGAACCCGGCTACCGGCGAAAATGCCTTCTATGGCGAATGGCTCGTTAATGCTCAGGGTGAAGATGTGGTGGCGGGTATCCGAACCCCCAATCCACTGAATGAGGCCGGCCAGACTGAAAACACCAAACATTTGGATAGCCTGGAAACAGCCATGCCCGAAGTTTACCGGCAATTGGCCGGCATTCGGAATCGGCTGGAGCAACATTACCATGACATGCAGGATATTGAATTCACCATTCAGGAAGGCCGGCTCTGGATGCTCCAGACCCGGACCGGGAAACGGAATGGTGTTGCCGCGATTCGCATGGCCGGCGAGATGGTGGAAGAGGGCCTGATCGACAAGCCAACCGCTATCCTGCGGGTTCAGCCCAAACAAGTAGATGAGATCATGCACCCCATGGTGGATCCAAAAGCTGAGTTCAGAGCCGGCGCCATTGCCAAAGGTCTTCCGGCCGGCCCCGGTGGCGGAACCGGCCAGATCGTCTTTACCGCGGATGATGCCGAAACCTGGGCTAAAGCAG
>CAZIWX010000061.1:0-14805 GCA_964543125.1 uncultured Lentisphaeria bacterium
CGCCGCATATCACCAGGGGCCAGGCCACCACGCTGGTGCAGCGACAGTTGGGATGCGCGGGCTGCTGAGGGAAACGACTCGTGTCAAAGACCTTGCCGTCGAGAGGACCACATACCGGACAGGTTCTCTCGTCATTCATTGCCATCCATTCAAGCTTCTGGACTCCGACGCGCTCATGAAATTTGAGCCGCCCCATGTTGTGTGCCCTCAAAACTTCGGTCCGGGCAATCATTTCCATACGGTACTGAGCTTTGCTGAACACTCGGCTGCCAGCCTGCCTGAAGGAGTCCTTGTCGATGATGACCTTGCCGAGGTCGCGGACAATGTCATCTGCTCCTTTGCCTGTGGCAATACCGCTAAGAATTGTTCGTTTGATTCCATCGGACAGTTCACGGTGAACATCTCCAGCAAGGGTGAGGCTGTACTGGGTCATAAAATCTAGAGCATTAGTGTCGACGATGGTGAATACCTTGGTGGCAAGTTTGTCAATGCCGGACGACTTCAGATCGGCATAGAAAGGCAGTGATGCGGATGTCAGCTCGGAAATACCCTGAGCGATGCCGCCTCTGAAGGCTTCTTTTGTGCTTTTGCGGAAGACAAGCGTCTGGTCCCGTTTCAACTGGCGCATAACCTCATCCAACTCAGATTGTAGTTTCTCCAATCCTTTAAGTGCGGCCAGTTTATTATCCGGTAATGATCCAAGTGTACGGTATTTCAGAATAGCCCGAGCCACTTCCTGTTCTGCCTTATTGAGGGACTGGGTCAGCTGAGCCGTAATGGAATCGGTATAGCGGTTTCGGGATTTCAGACTCTTGACCGTTGCAGCCTGTATGCGTTGTTTGAGGTCTGATGGCATGATCAGGATTCCCGGCGGTCAATAAAACGACAGGCCGGAGAATCAAAAGTTCGTTCGGTATTATGGACCCGGCATTGGTTTGATTCAGCGTTGAAATGATTGCATTCGTCGCAAAGAGCTGTTTCTGCAGTGGCTTCGAGATTTTCAGACCAGCTGTGAGCAGATTCAACTCCAAGACCGGTTTCTTCTGCGGGAATACCCAGCATTTCACGAGCACGGGGAACACTCATAATTCCCGACACCACCATATCCACCAATGGCTTGACCTGTTTTTCATCCATCAGATCGATATTTTTACGTTCTGTTTCCCGGTTGGCAGCTTCGATGTCGGGGTCCAGATCCATTTTAATCTGCAAACTGGAACGACTGATGAGCTTGCGGTCGTAAAGCTCTATAAGTAGTTTCTTGAAATCGACGGCATCACTTGGGTCAAGGTCGTTGAAGATGAACTGGAGAGTTTTGTCGCTGTACCCATTCAACTCCATCCAATCATCGAAGATCCAATCAAGCAGCTTCCGTGCGGCCTGTTTGATCTCCCGAATCATGACCATCATTTTTTGCATGCTTACTGATGCTGTGGCAAAGTTGGGACCGTCACCGGTTACCAAGGAACGTGAAAGTCCGAGAGCCACCACAATGTCTTCCTTCACCTCTTTGACCTTGTCCTCGACATTGAGAACCTGTCCGTCGGTGCCATGGGTTTCCACATTGACATAAAATGGTACGACCAAGCCGCTTTTCATATCCATCTTGTTGACCATGTCGCGGACCTGTTCGAGCATCCGCTGGTCCGGCATCACCATCTTCTGACCAAACGCACCACCCACTTTGAGGAGACGGAACGGGGTAGCCCAGCGCTTGGCTATTGCCTGCTCTGCACGGCGGTAATCCCGTAAAAGTTCAATGGCTTGAAAAGCAGGTAATATCATTGAATTGCCCCGTGGGGAGAATCCGGGAGCATCCCATTTTAAATGAATTACCTGATCAACCGGGAGATCAATGGGATCGCTTGCACTTCCTGTGTCCTCTGCATACTGTTTGGCTTCAATCAGTTCGCCTTGTGCATATTTGACCTTTACTGATACAGGATTGACGCATACAACCTCTTCGATGTTCTGTCCGGAGGTGGCATAGCGCTTAAAACCAACGGCATCACCTTTGACCAGCAGTTGAAGAACCATATCTTTGATAAATTCAGAGACATTAAGCTGATAAGCTGCCAGGGCAGCCTCATCCTTAAGTTTTTCATCATCGCTGGAGAGTTTGATTTCATCACCAACTGCAAAGGTGCGCCATGAATTGACACAGTTTTTGACGAGCGGTTCTTCCACATAGTATTCCCAGGCTTTTCTGGCGCGTTCCTCCCATGTGACAGGAACCGCATCCATTGCGTTTACCTTGCTGAATGCGGAAGCATCGAGAGCAGCCGCAGCAGCCATAGGAACTATGGCGTATCCATTGGATTCGTTTTCTGGCTGCTCGGCAGTATCAGGGTTGGCGTTTGTATCCACATTATCCTCTCGGGTTATTTCCGGTTTGTTGGCCGCACATCTGCCCGCAGTGGGTAGTTTGCAGCAATACTGGGGTTACTTACCGGATGGAGAGGAAAAATGTCGGAAAAGCGGTTAATGAAAGTAGAAAGCGGGTCCCAATCAGACATATTGTTGCCACTTATTTTTAATTGGCTACAATTTGTCTGTTTTCAGATGAAAATAGGATTGGTCAGGACTGGTTTAAGGAAGACGGTCTCTTCACCGGCAAGGTCAAGATTGCCTTGCTCCCGAATGAGCATGGCACAGCGGACCGCATCGATGATGTGGTCATTACCTTTGGAATAGATAATCTTGCCATCACGCAGTGTGTAGGTCTGGGTGGTAAACTGGTCTTCAATATCCAGATCGTCCGACGGGAAGATGATCTGTTTTCTCTGAAGGGCTCCGTTAATCAGGCTGGTCATCAGCTCCTTTGTCCGCTTTTTGATTTCCTTCCCGTCACGAACAGTGAGTCGGGTCATCCCACCGAAATCAAAGCCTTTCAGCCGTCCTTCAAGCTGCAGTTCTTTGTATTTATCGAGGGTCAACAGTTCCTGCACGACGGCCAAACCGTTCCCACCATTGTCCACGCCAATTCCCGCCGGGGTGAAATAGCGCTCGAGCAGTGCGATGGTCTGAGCAATATGCGGATACGATACATGCTCCATGTGAATACGCAGTACCAATTTCAGAATGCTGCGGTCGCCCACCTCTGCTTCCTGAAAAATAACCAGCTCGGTCGGGTCATTTGTATATCCAAGGTCACCACCAATCCAGAACAGGCCTGTTCTGGGTGTAAGGTTAAGCATCATTTCCAACCGGTCATATGCCGCTTCCTCTGTTTCACAATCCCTTAGCTCTGCATCGCTGATGGTGATTTTCTGGTACTCCAATAACTCCTGCCTGCAGAGATTGAATTGCTCCACATTGAATGTGCCGTAAGACGGCTTCCCGTGTTCCCCGGCAACCTCATGCTGCCAGCCGGAAGTATCTTTGCCACCATAAAATTCCAGTAGCTCTAACTCCCGATCAGCGGTCCAGTTGGGGTTGAGCCATGACGCCCAGCGGAATACTTTGAATTGCTGAGACAGGGTCAGTCGATAATAAGTTGTGTTCCGCAATCCGTTGGGCGTGGAATAGATTTTCAACCGGCCGCCGGTTTTCAGGCATTGTCTGAGTGCTTTCCAAGCACGCTCGGAAAGCCAGGCCCCTTCATCCACCCAGATTCTGCCGACATGAAGGGAGCGGAATGCGTCGCCATACGCACCCGCAGGTCGAAAATAAAGAACGGAGCCATTGGTAAACTCCAATCGAAAGTATGGCTTCCGGGTAATTTTAGGTTTGCCGTATTTCGAGAGAGCAATGCTGTTCATCAAATCTTCATTATGATCCAGCTGAAACTCTATCTCTTCAATAACCGTGTCAAGATGTCCCTGATGAGGAGCGGCAATCAAACCCTGCCCACCGCGAGTCGTGAAGGCATAGTGCAGTGCATCCGTTGAGAGCACAATCGACTTGCCAACATCACGCCCGTCAAGATGGATGATGTTTTTATGAGGACACCAGAGGTCGTCTTTCTGGTGCTCCCAATAAGAACGGTCGGAACCATCCCGGTTGTGAAGATATGCTTGTCCCCACAGCACAGGGTCGCGGAGGGTTTCTGCCAGTTTGCGCTCCTTATCAGAAACCGCCATCATTAAATCCCTTTTCGGATGGCTGAGCCGAGTACAGCTACAACTAATTCTGTAAGAATCTGCTGAACGGCTAATGTGTTCTTTTGATTGCTGACAGCTTCATCTATATCCAGAATGGCCTGATCAAGTTCCTTCCACGAGGCGTATTTCTGATGTGCTGCGTCCATACGTTTGAAAGCATCATCGATACGACCAGCTGCCAGTTCCGAACCGATATCGACCAATGCCTGGCCAGCCTGTTGGATCACCTCGCTGTTCTGTTCGAGAATTTCTTTCATTATTCATTCTCCTCCGGGTTTTTATTCGCCCAGCTGTCCAGTGAATCAATAGCTTTCTGCAATCGGAGTCCAATTCCGACCAGACGCTCCGCATCCGGGTGTCCGGATTCAATCAAGGCCTTGTTTGCCTCCCGGACATATTCCGGCGTGTAACGGTTCAGGGTCGATGTGGCCGACTGAATTTGCTCAGGCGGCCGGTAGGTGGCACAGCCCGCAATCAGACCAGCCAGCATCAATGGAATTACCCATTCGAGTGATTTCTTTAACATGTTGCGCTCCTTTCATTTAGGTTTGTTGATTTAATGCAGAAACATCTCTGCAAACACTTGATTTCCAAGGGAATATAAGCGTCATTGGACATGACGCGGGACGGTCCCGCCAAACGATAAACCGAAGCAGGAGACGCCCTATGAAACAGGTTAAAAACAGTGACGATGCCAGAACGGCCTACAAAAAACGCCAAGCCAATATTGCTGAGTACATTAGGCGGATTCAGCAGAAGCTGGCTGAAGACTCCCGGCAAGAGAACATAAACTGGGCTCATGTGGGATCGCTCGGGCATGTTGAAGAGATGCTCCAGCAGATCGATGAATTTCTGGGTTAAGCATCCGGCTTCACAAACAAAGGAGTAAACGCCATGACAGATATGACCATTCATGAAACCACAGCCGCCTTCATCAACCATCTTCGCGAGAACGGCAAAAAGGAGCGGACGCTCTACACCTACCGGAAAGACCTCGATCTCATCGAGGGATACTTTGGGAAGGACAAGAAGCTTAAGGAACTGCGAATCACTCAGGTTGGGAAGTTCCTCAAATGCGATACGTTGCTGAAGCTCGGAAATGGTAGCGCCCGGGCCGAGAGAACCGTTGCCAAGACCATCCGGGTGTTTCGGATGATGCTGGTCTGGGCCAAGGATTCCGGCTTTATCGATGAGCTCCCACTGCCCAAGAGCACCCCGATGGGACACAGCAAGCAGACGGAGGATACCGATGCCGAACAGCAGTGAACGACTGGAAGCGGCCATAGAGCGATTCTGTGCCCACATGGCGGCTGAAAACAAAGCGCAAGGGACATTGACCGCATACCGGCGTGACTTGCGACTGGTGGCCCGTGTGGTCGAATCTTTCCAGCCGGGTCTCTGCTGCCATGAAGTGACCCCCGGTCTGCTGGACCAGGTTCTGTCCTCTCCAGAACTTTTGACCACTGACTCGGGCTCAAGATCGCCAGCGTCAGTCCATCGGTTGAAAGCGGCGGTTCGGTCGTTCTTTGCATGGACAACTGATGCTGGTCTTACTTCTGAAAATCCGGCCCGATCTGTTCGTATGAAAAGGCTGTCGCAAAAGCCACCGGTTTTCCTGACGGCTGCCGAAAAGAAGGTCCTGCTGAAAGAGGTGAAAAGCCGTACAGGATTTCCGGGACTGAGGGATCGGGTGATAATTGAGATCCTGCTCGGGACCGGTATCCGTATCGGTGAACTGGAATCTCTGGACACGGATGATATTGACCTTGATGCCAAGCACCTGAGAGTCAGAACCAAAGGGAATGTACTGCAGGTCAAATTCATAAAAACCGACCTCCGCATTCTGCTGAAAAGGTACCTGAAAGAACGATCCCGGCAAAGCACAGCACAATGCAGCGCACTGTTTCTGTCCAACAGAGGAACACGTCTTTGCCAGAGGCAGATAGCCAACCGAATAGCCTTCTGGCTGAAGAAGGCCGGTATTGAAAAGAACCTGACTCCGCATGGTCTGCGGCATACGTTTGCAACCCACCTTTACGGGGCCACCAGCGACCTGCTTGTTGTGCAGAGGGCGCTGGGGCACAGGGACATTTCAACGACCCAGATTTACACCCACCTTGTCGATGGTCAGCTCGAGGATGCTCTTGAAAGACTGTGACAGCATCCTTGACCTGAACATCCGGAGCGGCTCCTGCTGCTCCTTTTTTATTCCTGAAGGACAGTATTGAAGACAGTGAATCACAGTGCTCGTAAAAGAACACATAATCCAATGATGAATCATCATGAACTATTAGAAAATTGTGCTTTGAACTGCCTGTCAGATGAGAAATTTTACTTAACTGAAATTTCCGGGAACACGTCTTATCTGAAATTACAGCCACCTTCCACCTCCATAACTGCCTAATCCTTCGCACTCTTTCTTCTGGAGGCTCTGGTGTTATCTGAACTTTTTTTCGGCTTTTTCACGGAAGCAGTTTTATGTGCGGCGGCTTCACCCACTTTTTCCAGAAGAGCAGCAGCCCATTCTGCTGGTGAAGTCTGGGAACCTTTGGGTTCTTCACCTTCACGGGCAATCTTGGTAGTCTTGAGATCCTTCATGTGACAGCGAATCATACGGTCAAGGCTCTCGGCCGCCTGAGTGTTTCCTTCGATCTGAGCCCGGACCAGTTTCACTGAGTAGATGCCGACAAGTTCAACCTGCAGGAAATCGCTGGATTTGTTGAATTGAAAATCTGCGTGAAGTTTTTCGATGATGCTGTCAAACGTCACTTTCTCTTCCGGAGTCAGGCAGCGGTCGGCAAAGATGCCATGCTTGAGAGTCCGAAGGTTACCTTCTTCAGCTCCAACCTTGTTCTTTGCTTCTTTATGATCTGTTTGTCCCTGATTACGGTGCCAGCGATCCAGATTCTGCCGGGCGTGGTGGCGCAAAATGATTTTTCCGCGGCGCTGGTGGTGCGGGGGGGCAGTCCGGACGAAAATCTGATTCTGTTGGATGGCGTGGAGGTCTATAATCCCTACCACTTTGGAGGCGTTTTTTCCGCATTCAATACCGATGCCATCAGTAATGCCACCTTCCAGACTGGTGGCTTTCCGGTGCGTTACGGGGGCCGCTTGTCATCGGTTCTGGAGATCAGCACCAAAGAGGGGTCGCCCACCGGCGGGAAACTGGGGAAATGGTGGCCCTACCGTGATTATTTCGATCTGAGTCATGGCAATGTGAATGTGAGTTTGCTGAGTTCAAAAGCGTTTTTGGAAGGACCCCTAAAACATGGCGGTTGGGTGTTTTCGATCCGGCGGACCTATTTTGATCAGATCGCCAATCTGCTGCATTCCGTTAAGGATACCATTCCGGCCCTGCCCTACTACTTTTACGATTACCAGTGGAAGGTTCATAGCCAATTGGATTCCAAGAATCGGTTGGATTTGAGCGGTTACCGGGGTTCGGATAATCTAACCCTCAATCTCAGCACCGGTGGCGGCAAGCGTTCTCAGCAGAAGATAGGACTTAATTGGGCGTGGGGGAATCAGACCAATAGTGCGGTACTGAAAACCGTGGTCAAGCCTCAATTATTCGCCGAGACCAGCCTGGCGCACAGTATTTATAATTTTACCGTCAGCCTGGCGCAAACCACCATCGACACCAACGGTAATTCCAGTGAGTCGCAGATTGACATTGGGAATAAGCTGGATGACTGGACGCTGTCCGAGCGACTGGACTGGAAGGTCAACAGTATCCATCGGGTGCAAGGTGGCTTGGAAGCTAAATACCTGAATTTCAACTTCACTTTTGACCAGGACGGGACCCGTTTCCTGGATAATAAAAGTCACCCGGATTTGCTCAGCCTGTATGTGCAGGATACCTGGTCGGTGGGTGCTTTGCTGAATTTTCAGTTGGGTCTGCGGGCCACCAAATATTCAGAATCCAAGCGTCCGTGGACGGATTTTCGGGGTGGCTTGAAATACCGCTTCCTGGAGAATACCGCCTTCAAATTCAGCCTGGGTACTTTTACCCAGTTTATGTTTACGACGAATAGTGATGATGCGATATTGCGTATTGTGGACTTCTGGTTACCGGTCCCGGACTATCTGGATCCGGAACGCGCCTGGCATTTTATCACCGGAATTGAACAGTGGATCGGTACCGGCAACCAACTATCCCTGGAAGTGTATTATAAACCGTATCTGAATATTCTGGATTCCAATCCTATTCAAAACACCTATAACCAGCAAGATGATTATATCGCCGGTACCGGCCGGGCGTATGGCCTTGAAACAATCTGGAAGCGCAATGTGGGTAAAATCAGTGGCTGGCTGTCCTATACTTACAGCAAGGTGGAAAAGGAAATTGACCTGGATGGAAACGGTATTGTGGAAGCCGGTACGGGTGAGATCTATCCACCCAAATACGACAAGCGGCATAATCTTAAGGCGGTGGTCAATTACACCTTGAATGACAAAAACCGATTCGGAATCAGTTGGACGATCAGTTCCGGTCAGCCCTACACGCCCACCGTGGGGAAAATGTACGGTGGCGAGGATAATGTGGGCTGGTATTCACCCTATCTGCCCCAGACCGATATCCAGGGTAGCCGGGATAGCGCTTTGTTTCCCTATTACAATCGGGGCGATGTGAGCTGGTCGCACAAAATCGGCTGGTTTGGTTGGGATGGAGAATTCCAGTTCCAGGTTTTGAATGTCCTGAATCATTTCAATGTCCTTTTGTATCAATGGGATCATTCGGTGCTGCCCTCGCAGGCGACCGCTACTTCCATGTTTCCCATTATGCCCACCGTGGGAGTTGCTTTCAAATTCTAATGCGCCGGAAATTCGGACATATACGCAATTTTGGATTGGGCTTGTTGGTAATCATGGGTTTGGTGGCCTGCGAAAAAATTGTCCCGTTGAGTGAGTTCAGTTTCAATTATTCACCCCAATTAAAGATCGAGGGTGATTTCTTCCCCAAGAACCTAAATAAGTCGATTCTGCGAGTTGACCATACCTTTGCCATTACCGATACCATGGATCTGGAGCATGTTCACATCCAGGACGCCAAAGCCGTCTTACTGCTCGGAACCGATACCCTGAGCCGTTTCACCTGGCGGGATTCGGCTGCCGGTTATGCCTTCCTGAACCTGCCCGAGTTTGATCCGGAAATTGCTCATAACCCGGATTCAGCCCTGAAGTATTACGACACTCTCAGCTATGGTGGCTATAAACTGGATCAGGTTGATTTCAGTCTGATGGATGATGAAACCTACACCCTGGTGGTGACGGTGGCGGGCGTGGATTACACCACTCAATTTTCGCCCTACCCCGCAGTAGAATTTGAGAATCTAACAATTGATTCAGTGGCAAGCTTGCAAAGTGGCGTTGGAAATTACGAGATGACCTACACCACCATCGCTTCAGTCCCGGACTCAGCCAAATTGATCTGGCCGGAAGATTCAGCCGCCTGGTTCTATACCGTTTATGCTGATAAACTGGATGCCGACCCACGCCAACTCCCCCAGGTATTTTATTTTCCCGGACCGGTTTTATCCTTGCTCAGCGCCGAGCCGGGTGTCTATGAACTCGTCATCGGCGCCATGAATGACACGTTCTACAAGCATTATTTTCTGAGTGATTTTCCCGCCAACCATCCCGCCCGGAATTTTTTTGATAATGGCGCCCTGGGCTATGCGGGAACCCTAAATGAGGTGTACCTCACGGTGCATTTGATTCCGGCAGCGGCGCCACTTTTTCCCTGACTCCATTACCAAGGGGGTGATACATCGTGGATAAAAACCACGCCCCTGGCTGAATTTGATCGACACCGAACGGGCTGTTTTTAAAGTCTATCGCCGCCAATTCGCCCAACTTTTGCCGGATTCGCCGGAGCCGCTCCATTCCTAATCCTCATTGGAATTATTATTGAATCGTCTACATTTCAACCTTCCAAACAGGAAATGCGCCGACGCAAGGCCTGACTGGTTTTGACCGGCGCCTAAGGTGGAATATGCAAGTACTGATTATGCGCCATGGTTATGCCGAGATGAGCACCGCGGCTCTATCCGATGACAATCGCCGTTTGACCCCTGAGGGAGCGGCGCTGGCCCGCGGGGCGGGTGGGGGCTTGCGGGAAATTGTTCCTGAGTTGGACTTAATTATCACCAGTTCGTTACTGCGTGCCAGACAGACCGGTTTGGCCGTGGGCGAAGCTTATGGAATTCCACCGGCGCAAGTTTTATCTAAAATATTTTTAGCGTATAACGAAACGGTCACCTATTTCAAAGAGTTACAAATGCTGGCTGTAGAATCCGTATTATGTGTGGGCCACATGCCGGCGGTAAGCCGGTTTGTTCAGCAAGCGCTGCCGGCCCGGGCTTTTGAACGCGCTTTTTCACCCACGGCCGTGGCCATCCTGGAATTCAACCGGAGTGTTTTACCCCGCACAGCGGTTCTGCGCGGGTATTACACTGGAGCGGACCTGGCGATGTTGGATTCGGCCAAACGCAAGGAAGGCAGCTATTAAATTCCGCTTTCAAATAACCTTATTGGCTGCCGGGCTGCTATTCTTGACCGGTTGCGCCGCCAATTCCTACGGACATATGGTGGGCACCGTGGGAGAGATCAGGGTAACTCAGGCATATTGGAAAGTCGCCGTGTACGACAAGCAGGGGAAGCGCCACACGGTACGAATTCCCCTGGCTCATAAAACCCGGGCCGGATATGTCGAGGCGGACCTGAAGCGTACGGTCCATGCGGGGGTCCAGGTGGAACTGATTACCGGATCCAAACAAACGGTTAGGCGTCTGGAACTGACCGAGAAACACCAAATCATACCCCTGAAAGCTCCTGTCAAAACGACCCAACCTAAAGAACCGGAGCAGAAACCGTGAGTCCGGGACTTCTGATCGCGGACATCCAGGGTAATCTGAAGGCGCTGGAAGCGGTGTTTGAGACCTGTCCGCCGGCTGAGTTCGATTTCATCCTGAATGCCGGCGATTCCCTAACCTCCGGTCCGGATCCACCTGAAGTTGTAAATTTAGTAGAAACGCCGGGCGTGACCTCTATCCGTAGGAAGGTGGATGAACGGGCGCTGGCTTTTTTCACGCCCGCAAGCCGGATCGTCCCAAAATGCCTGCTAAACGCCGGGTCTATCAATTTCCGGCCGGCCGGTTGACAGTGGAAACAGCTCAGACCGTAGAACAATGGTCCCGGGAGTAAAAACTGCGGATTAAAGATCAAACTCTTCACATGGTGCACGGTAGTCCGGGCGATTTCAGGGAAAGTTTGACGGCGGCCACACCATACGCCCGGCTTATAGAATTGGCCGCCATCAGCCAAAGTGATATCGTGATTTGCGGTCATTCTCACCCCGAATGCTTTCGGAGCCGGACGGACCAAACACGGTTTATCAATCCCGGTTGCATCGAGCGTTCCTTTAACGGGGACCGCCGGCCCGGTTGCGTGGTATTGGAGATCAACGACGATGACTACGCTGTGAATTTATTACGGGTTGAGTACGATTGGAAAGTCACGCTGGAAAAAATGATTAACCTGGAATTCCCCCTGCCTCTCCAAAGCGCACTTAAACGGGCAGAGACGAAAAACCGGTCCTCTTAAAATGAGAAGAATTTTCCAATATATAGCAGCGTCATTGGCTTTTTACAGCTTGGTTTTAAGAGGCGCCGAAGTACCGAAACGGTTCTATAGCCCGGAAACCGTCTTGATTCAATCGCAGGTGAATGACATCGTGCAGGATAGTCGCGGGTTTATTTGGGTTGGTACGATGGGAGGCATCAACATTTTTACCGGCGCCGGTATTTACACGCTAAGCTATGCGGATGGCTTGGAAAGCGAGTGGATTCGGCGCCTGGTGGAGGCCACGCCGGACACCATGTGGATCGGAACCAATTCGGGACTGGGATACTATGCCTATAACGCACCTGATTCAGCTCATTTCTTGCCGAAGACCAAAACAGCCGAAATCCGCGGGATCGCCAAATATCAAAACCGGTTATATATCGCGACCATGTATCAGGGCTTGTTTACTCTGGCTGGTGATACACTGCAGCCGGTTGTCAATGCCAAGCTGCCGGGCGGAACCCTAATCCTGGATATCACGGTTTGGCAAGACACCCTTTGGTTGGCAACCAGTAACGGCCTGCAAAAGTGGGATGGTGAACATTTGGTGGCTACGACCCCGGAAAAATTCATCCTCCATCTGGCGCCATCTCCGGTAGGACTATGGTGCAGCAGTTCAGAGGGTTTGTTTCTCAGACGCGCTACAGGCGTTGACTGGATCATCCGGGATCAGGTTGTTACCGATGTTGCCGTTTTAGGCGATACGGTTGCGGCTTCTCTGTACTATGAAGGGGTTGTCCGATTCGATCTCTATCATCCGCATAAACAGGAACTGATCACCCCTGAAAACGGTTTACCGAAATCCTTTTTCAGGACAGTGTTTCTGGATCGGCAAGCCAGTTTGTGGATTGGTACCGACGGAGGGGGTCTAGTACAGATTGTTCCCTACGGCTTTCAAATTTTTACGACTATTTCCGGTTTGGCAAACGAGATGGTGAACCAGGTCAACTGGTTGGGGGATACGCTTTTGGTGGGCACCGATGGCGGGGTGTTTTATTCCACCGATGGCAAGCACTTCCAAAATTTGGCAGGCAGTGCAACAGAACGAGTGTGGTGTGTTAAGCCTTTTCCAGATCAACGGCTGTTGGTTGGGTACGATAACGGTACCGTGTTGTATTCCCTGGGTCGGGATGGCAAGCTCAGGGATGGCCGTCAATTGTGGAATTTTGCGGCCATTGACATGCTTGTTCAGGGTGATAGTGTTTGGGTAGCCACCGAGAAGGGCTTGCGGCTGTATCATTCGGACGGGCACTGGCAGGTCTTTCCTCCGGAAGATGGTTTTTCCAGCATGTTTGGTCAGGCACTAGCCGGTAACGGGCCTGGAGTATATATCGCCACCGACCGCGGGTTGAATTATTACAATAATCACCAGGTGAAAGTCTGGGAGCCGAACCGGGTGATTTGGGATGTGGCTGTTGATGAACAGGGTAAAATCTGGCTGGGCACGGATGCCGGACTGATTGTATTGAATCCGGAGGGGAAACGGCTGGCCTGGTATAACCAGGAAGACGGTTTACCCGGTTCAACGGTCTATTCGGTAGCCGTTGCTGATTCCGGGATGCTGTGGCTGGGTACAAACCAGGGAATTGTTCGATTTGAGGATGGTAAAATCTCAACCCTTGGTTATGAAGACGGCCTGCCGGCCAACGAAATGAATAATCATGCCATCCTGGCTGACGATTCAGGCGTATGGGTTGGAAGTATTGGTGGATTGATTCATTTCCCCAGCCACATCCGGTTACCCGCGCATTATACCCCCGTTGTGCCGTATCAATTTTGGCAGAACGAGCGGTCGGTCGGGAAGTGGGATACCAGCTTTCCCCACCTTCACCCGGTTTTGACGGTAGCTTTAGGTGCGCCCGATTTCCTGAATCCGGCCGTTGAATTTCGATATCGGCTCATGAACCGGCCGGGTGCTTGGATTGGGTTAGGCACAAACACCCAGCTAAGTTTGTCGAGCTTGTCGCCGGGACGCTACGATATTGGGATTCAGGCCCACGGTGTCCGGCATCAGAATTGGGGGCTGGTCTATCACCTACCGGTGTTTGTTATTCGGCCACCTTTTTACCAGCGTTGGGAATTTTTAACGGGTGTCCTGATCCTATCCATTCTGTTTTTCAGTGGTTTGACCTATACCGGGGTGCATTATAAACACGAGCGTGAAACCATGAGGCGCCAGGCCGGGGAAATCGCCCTGGCACGCGAATTTAACCAACAGTTGGTCACTACCGGTTTACCCAATACGAGCAAAGCCTGGCAAATTTCTGTTGCTTCCCAGCCCTACAATGAGTTTAGTGGTGATTTTTATTTTGCCTTCCGCGGTCGTGGCAAGCGCTTTTGTGTCATTGTCGGAGATGTAGCCGGATCGGGCCTGGAAACCAGTTATCTGAACGGTTTTTTGAAAATGTCGCTCCAATCACAGGATTGGGCCACAGCCACGATGTCCGGTTGGTTGGTTAAAATGAATCAGGCGCTGCACCGTCTGCCGCGCTCAGGATTGTATGTAGCATTAACCACCGCTGTAATAACAGAAGAGACTGGCGAAACCTTTTGTCTGTCAGCAGGGAATCCACCACCCTTTAAGGTGGGTCTTTCCGGTCGGCCGGAAAAGGTCGAAACGCCGGTTTTACCACCGCTCGGGGTGTTTGGCGTCTGGAAACCACAATGGCGTAAAATTCATATGGAGCCGGAATCGCTCTTGGCGCTCCACTCGGATGGGCTGCGCTTAAATCTGGCGCAAGAGGAAATAGAGCCGCTGCAAATAGCGGACTTACTGGGACAAAATGCGCACCAGGCGTGGCGCACATTGCTGGGTAAGCAGTGGCTGATTGATGCGTCGGACGACCGTTTGTTGGTCACGATCAACCGGTTGAGAAAGTCCGTAAATTAATTTGTGTCTGTCAGCTTGTTAAACAAACCGACTCATTAGTCAGTTTTGGCTTGTACAGAGAAAATTGCCTTTTAGCTTTCGCTGCAGGCGATGATGATTGTTAAGAAATAAGGAGATCGAGAATGAAATTCGTGGTGTGCGTAAAACAGGTGCCGGATACGGAAACCCGGGTTGTTATTGGGGATG
>CAZIWX010000062.1:0-14604 GCA_964543125.1 uncultured Lentisphaeria bacterium
CTCCGAGGCCAGTTTTACGCGCTGGGCTTCGCCGCCGGAGAGGGTCGTGGCCTGTTGACCCAGACAAATGTAACCCAACCCAACCTCCACCAGCGTTTTTAATTTTCGTTTAAGAGAGGGAATGTTCTGGAAAAACTCAAGCGCCTCTTCCACGGACAGTGCCAGAACCTGGGCAATGTTTTTACCTTTATAGGTGATTTGCAAGGTTTCCCGGTTATACCGCAAACCTTTGCATTCCTCGCAACGGACGTACACATCCGGGAGGAAATGCATTTCAATCTTTTTAATTCCATCCCCCTGACAACTTTCGCAACGGCCACCCTTGACATTAAAGGAAAACCGGCCGGGCTTATAACCCCGGAGTTTTGATTCAGGCAAATTCGCAAACAGATCGCGAATAAACGTAAACGCGCCGGTATAGGTGGCCGGGTTAGAGCGGGGAGTTCGTCCAATGGGCGACTGGTCGATGTTTACCACCTTGTCCACATAAGCTAAACCATCGATAGACTCATAGGGTAGAGGAACCAACTTTGACCCAAATAGTGCCCGGGCCATAGCCGGGTAAAGGGTTTGGTTGATCAAAGAGCTTTTACCGGAACCGGAAACACCCGTTACGCAAATGAATTTTCCCAAAGGAAAATGCAGCGAAAGGGTCTGAAGATTATTTCCGCGGGCACCCACCAAGAATAATTTGCGCTTTTTCCCGAGACGTCGCTTTTCAGGAAGAGGTATTTTGAGCTTACCGCTCAGGTATTGACCGGTGACGGATTTCTGGTTCTCCTTGATTCCGCCAGGTGTGTCCACTGCCACCACATAACCACCATGCTCGCCGGCGCCGGGTCCCATATCTACCAGCAGATCGGCCGCTTCCATGGTTTCCCGGTCATGTTCGATTACCAACACTGAATTTCCCAGGTCACGCAGATTTTGCAGTGTGTTGATGAGCCGCCGGTTATCGCGTTGGTGCAGCCCGATGGAGGGTTCGTCCAGGATATACAAGACACCTACCAGTTGAGATCCGATCTGGGTTGCCAGGCGGATGCGTTGGGCTTCGCCACCGGAAAGTGTATTAGCCGAACGCGACAGGGTCAGGTAGCTAAGCCCCACATTGTTCAAAAAATGCAACCGGGCACGAACCTCTTTTAAAACCTGATAGCCAATTTGTGTTTCTGTTTCGGTCAGATCCAGGTTTTCAAAAAAGGCCAATAAATCCCGGATGGTCATGTCCGAAATCTGAGCCAGGGATTTTCCCCCAACAAAAACATGGCGTGCTTCGATACGTAAACGCGTACCGCCGCAGACCGCGCATTTTCGACTGCTCATAAAGCTTTCGATCCAGGACCGAATACCCGGAGAAGTGGTTTGGGCGAACCGGCGCTGAAGATTTTTTACCACGCCTTCCCAGCCGCCTTCGTACTCACCTTTAAAGGTCTTGGATTCGTACCGCATTTTAATTTTTTCACCCCGGGTGCCGTAGATAATGACGTGTTGCGCTTGAGCGGTCAGCTCTTTCCAAGGCGTGGAAAAATCGAAATTGTAATGACGGGCCAGACTTTTCAAAATGGCGGCGTACCAACTACCGCGAGGCTGCTCGCCCAGCGGCACCACTGCTCCCTGGAGCAGTGATTTCCGTTTGTCCGGGATAATCAGATCTTCATCAATAGCGGTTTTGATTCCCAACCCGTCACATTCGCGACAGGCGCCAAAAGGACTATTGAATGAAAACAGCCGCGGTTCCATATCGGGATAGCTGATCTCGCAATAGGGACAGGCATAATGTTCCGAAAAGATCCGCTCGGTTTCCCCGACCACATCTATCAAAACCAGGCCGCCACCATGTTTTAACGCCAATTCCACCGAATCCGTAAGCCGCTCTTTTATATCTTCGTCAATTACCAGCCGATCAACCACGATCTCAACATTGTGTTTTTTGTTCTTGTCCACGTCCGGTACCCGGCCGATTTCGTAGATCTTCGCATCCACGCGGACTCGCACAAAACCCTCACGTTTTGCCTCTTTGAAAATATCCTTGAACTCACCTTTTCGGCCCCGAACCAAAGGTGATAGAATCTGAATGTGCTTCCGAGTAGGCAGGTTCAGGATGGAATCCACAATCTGTTGGACGGATTGCCTTGAGATGGGACGCCCACAATTATAGCAGCGTGGATTGCCGATCCGGGCGAATAGCAAACGCAGGTAATCATGAATTTCAGTCACCGTACCCACCGTCGAGCGGGGATTGCGGGAGGCTGATTTTTGTTCGATGGAGATGGCTGGAGACAACCCTTCGATGATATCCACATCGGGTTTTTCCATCAAACCTAAAAATTGGCGCGCATAAGCCGATAAGGATTCCACATACCGGCGTTGTCCTTCCGCATAAATCGTGTCAAACGCCAGGGAGGTCTTACCGGAACCGGATAATCCGGTAATCACAATGAATTTATTCCGGGGTAATTCCAGATTGATATTTTTGAGATTGTGCTGGCGGGCGCCACGAATAATAAGTTTATCGGATTGCATTCAACCTTCTTTCCAAGCTTTAAAAATACTGGAAAAGCACCCCTTCTCCAAAGCTTGAAAGTAAAACCCGAGATTAGAAAAAAAGAGGGTAGTCAACCAAAAATCCGCCCTAGAGCATATCCGTGTAAACTGTGGTTGTGTTCGGTTTTATTGATTTGCGTTCTTGCTGTAATTCGTGGTTAAATGTTTTCAAGTATTTACACCTTCGGGTTTTCTGCCATTTTTTAAGCGGTGGCGCCAATCAGCCTTTACAAATTACGTTGCCGCGAGCTTCAGCTCGTGGATGGATTTCTCAAGAAAAAAGAGGGCTTTAGCCCAATAGACGGGGCCTTTGCTGTGAGGGGCACAAAGCCCGGTGCTACGGAAAACAAGCTTTCAAGAATTTCATTGCCACGAGCTTCAGCTCGTGGAATCGCATATTCGTGGTTGTTTTTGTTTTACAAACTTTGTGTTCTTCCTGTAATTCGTGGTTAAAAATGGTATTCTTGCCTATGCCTGAACTCCCCGAAGTCGAAACCGTCGTCCACTCGCTCCGGCCCGAAATAACCGGTGCAACCATCGTCAAAATCGAGTCCGTCTGGCCCAAAGCCGTCGCCACCCCGGATACCGTACGAAAAGCGCTTAATCAGAAAATTATCACCGTGGAGCGGCGTGGGAAATTCATTATCCTGCGATTAGAAAAAGGTGCGCTGATTATCCACCTGCGCATGACCGGCCGACTTTATACCGGCCCCCGGGACGAACTCCGGGAGCCTTATCTGACAGCGGTCTTACATTTCCGGAGCGGGAAAAAGCTCCACTTCCAGGACCCGCGCAAATTTGGACGGATCTGGTTCACCGCGGACACCACCTCTTTTTTCTCCGCACTGGGACCGGAACCGTTGAGCCGCATTTTCACCACGAAATGGCTGGTCACACAATTAGGGAAGCGAAAACGGCTTGTGAAACCGCTCCTATTAGATCAATCCTTTATTGCCGGACTGGGCAATATCTATGCGGATGAAGCGCTCTATCAGGCGGGGATTCAGCCCCTGAGTTTGAGTCATAAAATTCCAGCCACCAATATCCGTAAATTGCACCATGCTATTCGTAAACTATTACGTGACAGCATTCACGCCCAAGGCACCACGGTTATCAATTTTCGGTTCGGTGATAATCGTTCCGGCAGTTTTCAGCGCCAACTGCGGGTGTACGGCCGGCCGGGTGCGCCGTGCTTCAGGTGTAAGACCCCGATCGTGAAACTGATCGTTGGTCAGCGCGGCACGCATGTCTGTCCTAAGTGTCAGACCCTGTTCAAATAGATCAGCATCCGGCTGGCATTATTACCGGGAATAGATAAAAAAACTGCCGCGCGGTGGCGGCAGCGTTTTTATTGGTTGCCATAGTGTGTTTCAGGTGTTTTACACCTACTGCGTATCCGGTTGGCCATTTTGAGCATTGTTACCCCCGCAGTTGTTGTAACCACCGCCGGCCATCATGCCGCCATTCATTCCCATCAAAAAATGGTGACCTTCGCCGAAGTAGGCCAGTTGGTCACCTGACATTACCTTATTGATTTGTTTACGGGTTTTGAAATTAACCGCTTGAATTTTTTCCCGTAGTTTTTGAACGCCGGCCGGTTCGGAAGCCGCGACCAGTTGTTTTTGAAATGGTTGAATTTCGTCAAGATAAGCGGTCTGGATTTTCCGGATTTTTTTCCGCTGCCGGTCAGACAGACGGTACTGTTCCGGGATATTTGCATTAGAGCCGTTTACGCTCATCCTAGCGTATCCGTGGCCGGCCAGGCCGTAACCACTCATCATACTTTGTCCATTTCCCGCCATGCCGCCGGAATTCATCATATCCACCGAGCCCATCATTCCATAGCCATTTCCGTTACCCATCATGTTGCCGCTGTGCATACTGCTCCAGCCCTGGGCAAAAAGGCTTCCCAGCCAAAAGGGCGAAGTGAGAACCGTTGTCAAAAGCAGAATATAACCGGTGCGTTTCATTGGAAACCTCCTGTTGTTGGTTGTTGTTTGTGTTTGCGCTGCATTTCGTTTTCATGCCTTTCCCCCTTATAGACGAACAAATCGGCCGGGTGTTACGGGGGTAAATCCCAAGCACCCGAGGCCCCCGGAGAGAACCGAAAAAATTGGAAACAAGCCTGGGGGTAAATCGAGTAATGTCGGCTGCGAATATTCAATCCCGGCTGGGATGCAACCTCTCCTACAACTCTTTTTTTGCAAAGAGAAAGTAGAAAACTAAACGTGGCTGGAAGGTTTGGCCGGAATTTAAATTGTATCGATTGGCCTAAGGTTGCGGCATCATACCGTGCATCCCCGGCATTTTTCCGCCGTTATGCATCAGGGGCATGTTTTTCATCATCCCCCGCATCATTTCCTGCATTTGTTGGCCGCGCTGATTGCAGGTCTGAATCGCCTGTTCCACCACTTCGCGGTCCGCTCCCCGGACCCGGCGCTGCAACTGGCTTAAAAAATCTTTTTGCGTATCATTGAGATGCCGGGCCCGGGTCATGAGGTATGAAGGCTGGTTAACCCCGGCTTGATGCACCTCCAGCGCCACCGCACCGTCATTGAGCATGGCCCGGATCAGCTCTCTGTCCACCCGGCCGGTGGTGCGGTACAGTTCCGATAGTTCTTTCAGGCGCTGTTCCGAAAAAGCGAGGTGCAAATCAGCTTTGTTTTGGGAACTAAAGGTAAGGATGATTTGGACCCGTTCGGTAAGCAGCTTGAAGGGATATAAAATATCGCCGGGGACACTATCGGCGGAAGCGGTGGAAAATCCGAAAAACAACAAAATCACCGCCGCTAAAACATTCGCCGTCCAGCGGAACCAGGCCGGTTTAAAAAGGCCCCGGGCTCCCGTATTAAACGGCTTTTCCGGTTGAGCTGGCGTGCGCCGCCCGATTTCAAATAAAGCCTGGTTGATGGCCGTGGCGGATGGTTCCGGTATATCCAACTCTCCAATCTGGCCGGCCATTTCCAGCAGCGGCTCCAATTCCTCCCGGTATTCCGGGAATTGAGCGAGACAATAATCCACTGACTTCCCGGTCCGCATTTCGTCAATGCAGAAATCCAGGATGGTTTCGATTTCCGGAGGGTTGTTCATGTTAGCCATGGCTTGGAACTCTGACTGCTGAATGAAATGGATGGCTCATTTATTCTTGTCGGCCGGGATGATTTTCCGCAATTGTTGAAGCGCCCGGAACTGAAGCTGGCGCACCGCCGTAGGGCTCTTGCCCAGGATTTCGGCCACTTCATTGGCCGGATAGCCTTCGATAAACCGCAAAATAATCACCTCCTGTTGTTCCCCGGTTAACCGCCGGAGGCCGTGGTGCAGGTCCTCTTGTAAAAACCATTTTTCCAAGACATTATCCTCGCTTCCGAAAGACTCAATGCTATCGCCCACCGCCGCTACTCGGGACCGCACCGCCAGTTTACGGTAATAATCCACGATGCAATTACCGGCAATCCGGTATAACCAGGCTGTGAAGGAACCCTGTTGTTGCTTTAATGACGTCAACATCCGGATAAAAACATCGTGGGTTAAATCCTCCGCGTCCTCCGGTTGTTTTACCCGCAGGACCGTATAGCGGAAAATCCGCGGGTAAAAATGAGCAATGAGTTGGGCCTGAGCCGCTGGATCACCCTGCTTGGCCGTCATAACCAGCATGTCAATAATCTCGGTGGATAAACCACCGCTGGTGGCTTTATACATCACCCTATCTTTAATGACGCACCTGGATGAAATATGTTATGGGGTTGACGGGAAACAGCATCATCCGGCTGGAGCAGCAACTTACGGCGAAAGGAATCAGCCCTGTTGCAGATAACGGCCGGCCCGGCTCCAGGCGTTCATACCGCCGGGGACATCGTAGATCCGGGTGTAACCCAGCCGCGCGAGGGTTTCGGAGGCCATTTTACTCATGTGCCCGCTGCGGCAATACACCACAATTTTGGCCGATTTATCCCGGGGCAGTTTTTTTAGATTTTCTTTAATCTGGTTGAAAGGGATAAACAAGTCGGTACCCGGAATTTCACCGGTGTAAGGAACATGAACATTAATCAGGGTGACTGCCGGGTCGGTGGCAAGTTGCGCCAGTTCGTCGATTGAAACAGTCCGGTATCGCACCGGTTGGTTGGCGCCCGCGGCCGTTCCACTGTCCGGGCGATGGAACGTGGTATAGGTGAGAAATCCGATAAACGCCACCACGGCGACCACCACGGCCGTCAGCGTCATTTTTCGGGATCGTGCATTCATAAAGTTGACCTTTCGCTGTGTTTCAATTCCGCTAGGCCCCAATTGCCGCGGACGTAACTAACATCGAATGAGGGCGGCAAGAAATCTGCCGCCAGCGGAAGCCAGGGGATGTATTTTGATAATTACTGTATTATCAGATACTTATAATTGATTCTTGGCGGCTTTCCGGAAGTACGCCTGAGGAAAACTGTAGAATAATCTACAGCACGGTGCCGGATTATCAACAACCTCCCGGAAAGAAATGCTTTAGACCCGGGCCCATTTTTTATTCCGGGACTAACGCGGGCTGCTTCACGCCAACCATAAAGATCAACAATCCCGTAGCCATCAAAACGGTGCTGATTCCAAACAGACCCGTGTAACCCAGCCACTCCACCAATTTTCCGGCCAGCATGATGTAAATGAATAAAACCGGTGCCAGGGCGGAATCCAGGGCAGCGTAATAAAGCTTCCGGTCACCGGCTTCTCCGGCAAATTCATACACAAACACCATAAATGAGGATTGCATCGCTCCGGTGGCCATGCCGATTGCCACAAATACCAGGTTAGCCATTAACGATGTAGTTGCAATTTGCACCAGCAGTAAGGCCAGCAAATGTCCAATGAAGAAAAAAGTGACTACAAACTTACTGCTGATGCGATCGCCCAGCATCCCGAAAACGAAGTTGAATAAGGCTGTACCGCCTACCAGGAAAAAGGTGAATTCCCCGGCTACGCCGATGGAAAAATGAAGCTTTTCATCTAGGTAGACCGCATAGAAGGCCAGGGGCATCACGGAAGCCGCGCCCAACATCCGGCTGTAGAAATAGCGCCGGAAATTCCGGTCGTGAACCAGGATTTTTTTCAAAGCCGTCCGCATACCGTCACGCACCCGGGCGGCAATATCCAGCGGATTAATGACCTTCAGGAACAGGAACATGGCGGTGCCCAGCGTGGCGGCGCCCAGCATGATAAAAAACCCCAGGCCGTAATTGCGCGGGAAAACAAAAGCGCCGGAATCAAGGATGGTCTTCAGCAAAAAGCCACCGGCCATGCCCAAGAGAGCGCTCGTGGCGAAAGTGATTCCGAAAAACCGGCTTCGGTGTTGGCGCAAACTGATGGAAGCCAGAAAATCCGCCCAAATCGGCAGGAGCGAACCTATCGTAAGCGAATAGACAATAAAGGTAAGCAGGTAGAGTACAATCGCCGTGGTGCCCTGCAAGCCCAATACGAAGAACCAAACCACCATCAAGCCGATCCAGGGCAGGGTCAGGACATGCAGCCCAATGTTGAGCTTCTTGATGTTGGCAAAACCACGAAAGCGGCGCACCGACAGGAGTTGCGGCAAACCAACCAAAAGCACAAAACCACCGGGAATCATCCCGATAACGACGGGCGAGGCGCCCAATTGCGCCAAAAACAGCGGAACCACGGCGTTGATGTTGTGAAACGCCATGGCAAAGCCCCACAAGCCTTCGCCCAGAGCATTGAAAATTGTATTACAGTTGTGAGTGTGGATTAGACTATGGGTTTGGGGCATGAGGAAAAATCGGGAAGAGAATGATGCTTCCCAAGTGAATGTTTTGGGACCAACGCGCCGGGTTATTGGAACCGGGAGCTTCTTTCAATGATGATGAAGGCTCTCCGGAGCGTATGGTTGCGGTAATTTCAGACACGAATAATCAAATATTTTCCCCTTCAAAAAGGAGAAATTACCCCGGTTTATGGCGCGATGGAGCCGGGTACGGGGATATTCGGGTATTGAAACAGGAATAACGCGCGGCTAGTCTCAACCTCTCAACCGACCATAACGCAACTGTTCGTAGCCGCACACCGGACAGGCCAGCCGGTAAACCCTCAGCCACATAACGGACGCCCATAAGCGTTGATTGGGTGTCGCCCGGTACAGACGCAGCCGGGTCTCACAGCGGGGACACTTTTCCGGAGTGTGACGCGACTTAAACAGCAAAATGGATCGCCCTAGGATCAACATGGCCAGGACAAGGATACCCCCTGCCATCAGGAACAATAAACCGGGGTGGTTAAGCATGTTAAACAATTCTCCCTGCCGGTAACATATTAATAAACATTTTCTTGTAATGCCATTAAAAGCGGTGGTTCCGGAATTCGAGAACTCAAAGCGGGCCAGCCTTTCGTAGAGCGCATTCTATGAAGATGAATATTTTGAATTCACATTGAGCGCCAGGCTTATCCGGCTTCCTGAAGCATCCCCTCCCCCCTTTCTTAATGTTGCTTCCCGCCGCGTGGTTGTTTGACTTCGGCACGGAAAAATTTATCTTAGCCCATGCTGTTTTTTAGGTTAACGAACCCTTTGAAAAACAATTCTAAACTACATATATTCAAGGAGTTATGATGTCCTTAACACCGCAATCGTTGGACAGCTTCAAGACGCACAATCGCCTGGAAGTAAACGGAAAGCCCTACACCTTTTACGATCTGAAAAAACTGGGGGCGGATGACAAACTGGCGAAACTGCCGGTATCAATTAAAATTTTGCTGGAAAACATGCTGCGCTATGAGGATGGGAAAACTGTCACCAAAGACGATGTACAAGCCGTCTTGAACTACGATCCCAAAGCCAAACCATCCCACGAAATTGCCTTCCGGCCATCGCGAATTCTGCTCCAGGATTTCACCGGTGTACCCGCCGTGGTTGATCTGGCCGTGATGCGCGACGCCATCAAAGACCTGGGCGGCGATCCTGATAAAATCAATCCATTATTACCCGCCGATCTGGTTATCGACCACTCGGTACAGGTAGACAAGTTCGGTTCATCTACCGCTTTTGCCGACAATGCCAAGATCGAGATCCAACGTAATCGCGAACGCTACGAATTTTTGCGCTGGGGCCAGAAAGCTTTTGAGAATTTCCGGGTGGTCCCGCCGGACACCGGTATCGTCCACCAGGTGAATCTGGAATATCTGGCACATGTAGCCTTCACCAAGGAAACCGCGGACGGCACCGAAGTTTATCCTGACTCACTCGTCGGTACCGACTCCCACACCACCATGATCAATGGTCTGGGCGTCATGGGCTGGGGCGTGGGCGGTATCGAAGCCGAAGCCGGTATGCTGGGTCAACCGGTCACCATGCTGATCCCGCAGGTCGTGGGTTTCCGTTTCACCGGCAAACTGGCCGAAGGCGTCACCGCTACTGACTTGGTATTAACGGTCGTCCAGATGCTCCGCGCCAAAGGTGTCGTCGGTAAATTTGTGGAATATTTCGGTCCGGGTCTCCAGACCTTATCCCTGGAAGACAAAGCCACCATCGCCAACATGGCTCCCGAATATGGCGCTACCATGGGCTTTTTCCCGGTGAATGACAAAACGCTGGATTACATGCGCTTCACCGGCCGTCCGGCGGAATTGGTCGCCTTAACCGAAGCCTATACGAAAGCCAACACCCTGTTTGTTGATGGCAGCGGTGATGATCCGGAATTCTCCGATGTACTGGAGCTGGATCTGAGCACGGTCGAGCCCTCCATGGCCGGCCCCAAACGCCCCCAGGATCGGGTTTCTCTCAGTGGCGCTAAATCCGCCTGGCAGGAAACACTGGCTGACCTGAAAACCAACGGCGTTTCTGAAATGACCGTGAATGATCCTGAACAGGGCTCCTACGAACTGAAACACGGCGATGTGGTCATTGCCGCTATCACTTCCTGTACCAACACCTCCAATCCCAGCGTGCTCATCGCCGCCGGTTTGCTGGCCAAGAAAGCGGTTGAAAAAGGATTGAATGTCAAACCCTGGGTCAAGACTTCGTTGGCGCCCGGATCCAAAGTGGTGACCGAATATCTGAACAACGCCGGTCTCACACCCTATCTGGATCAACTGAAGTTCAATCTGGTGGGGTATGGATGTACCACCTGTATCGGCAACTCGGGTCCCCTGCCGGATCACATTGCCAAAGCGGTCGTGGATGGTAATCTGGTGGTGACCTCGGTCCTGTCTGGCAACCGCAATTTCGAAGGCCGCGTCAATCCTCACACCAAAGGTAACTATCTGGCATCCCCGCCATTGGTGGTGGCGTACGCCCTGGCTGGCACATTGGATTTCGATATGTACAACGATCCCATCGGGCAGGACAAAAAAGGCAACGATGTCTATCTGAAAGACATCTGGCCGGCAACACTGGAAGTAGCCGAAACCCTGCGCAAAGCCATTACCTCCGAGCAGTTCCAGGCCAAGTACAGCGATGTGTTTCATGGCGACGCCGCCTGGCAGTCGCTACCGGTTCCGGAAGGTTCGCTTTACGACTGGATGGACGACTCTACCTATATTCGCAAACCGACCTTCTTCGATGGGATGACCAAAGAGGTTTCTGATCCACAGGACATTCAGAATGCCCGCCTTCTGGCGTTGCTGGGTGATTCCGTAACAACCGATCATATTTCTCCGGCCGGATCATTTTCGAAAGATTCACCCGCTGGCAAATATTTGATGGCAAAGAGTGTGGAACCGAAAGACTTCAATTCCTATGGCTCGCGGCGCGGCAATCACGAAGTCATGATGCGTGGGACATTCGGTAATATCCGTCTGCGGAATCGTATGGCACCCGGCACGGAAGGTGGCTGGACCCGTTATCAGCCGGATGACGAGGAGATGACCATTTTCGACGCTTCCATGAAGTACCAGGAAAATGGCGTACCGCTGGTGGTCATCGCCGGCAAGGAATACGGTACCGGCTCCAGTCGCGACTGGGCCGCCAAGGGCACCTATCTCCTGGGTGTAAAGGCGGTAATTGCCGAGAGTTTCGAGCGGATTCACCGCAGTAATCTGATCGGTATGGGCGTGCTGCCATTGCAGTTCAAAGCTGGTGAAAACCAGGAAACACACGGACTCACCGGCAAAGAGGTTTACGACATCACCGGCATCGCGGAGGATCTGGAGCCGGGCAAGGAACTCACCGTAACGATCAAGTCTGAAGTTGGTATTAAACCCTTCACGGTGGATTGTCGAATTGATACTCCCAATGAACTGGCCTATTACCGCCACGGCGGGATTCTCCAGTATGTCCTAAGGTCGCTGATCAAGTAACAACCTGTTTCAAACTGAATGACTCAAGCCCCAAGGATTTCCGTGGGGCTTTGTTAAGCATTAGAAAACGAGTATAAACCCGAGAAGTAAAAATTGTCTGTCTGAGCTCCGTCGAAGACCAATTTTTACTTTCCTTTTAAATATTTTTCAGGGTCCCCAATAGTTCGACTTTTCAATTTACCTTTAAGTTGAAAAACAGGTTTGTCACGAACCCAAATATTTTGCCGCGACTTGTGTTTCCTCGTGTTCAAACGCCGATTTAAATCGTTCAATTTCTGTTCGAGATAAACCAAAATTGCTGGCCACATCTCGCCAACTTGAGGTGGCTCTTAAAACTTCTTTAAGAATTATTTTTACCTCTAGGGTGGATAGGTCAAAGTAATCCGCCACGCTGAGGGCATTCTCGATTGATGCACTGGTATCATCCAAAGCGATGGCACTACGCAAAAAACGGGGAGCAATGTCCGCCGGAACCGGATTCATGTCATATGCCGGTGAAAGCAACCACCCTCCGGTCCCCTGGTAAAGGAATCCATGATTGCGCATGTGGTCATCAAAATTTGAAACCAGAACATTAAAGACAACCCTTCTCCAGAGTTGTTTGATATCCGCCTTAGGTTTTGCTCCGTATTGCCGGATTGCATCCACCAATTCCAGATAGCTACGGATTTCATGATCAGCAGCATCTAACATACTCAGCCCCGATAGAAATGGGATCCTGTCTGTTCCAGCTCGATCAAACCGGTCAATCAGTAGAACTGAACGATTTTGTACCTTCTCAATGCGAAAATTTGATGTCCTGATCCCGGCTTTTTGCGCCAGGTGTAATGTTACCGCTTCCCAGCGCACCGTATTATAATCATCATCTTTCTTGGGGAATTTTACTAAAAGCAGGTTGCCATCATTATCCACAATGGATGCTTTCGGTCGTGCACCACCCAATGATGAGCCAGGCGCCAGCAAAATTCTCAAGTCGTCTTTGTTTTCTCGGTTACTATTAATTGCCGCAGCAGCAGCAAGCAGTCTTGGTAAATCAATTTTTAGGGGGATCACATGGGGTGTATCAACGGCCAGGAAATCACCGCCTTCCTCACGGGAGAATCGTAGAGCACCTTGCCGTGCCCGGTCATTAACCTGAAGTAAAAAATCGATTTCACGAATATGCCGTAAAGGCTGATTTTCCAGTTTTGCCTGCATCCGGGCATGACGAGACATTAATAGGCGCCCCCAACGGTCTGGGGCTGAGTCACCGATTGCGCCAAACAAAGCCTTCCCCGGACCGGTATGAAAAACGCCCGCACCAATTTTTAAAGCTGGTTCCAGGGAAAATCTTTGCGGATTGTTAAGCCAAGCACGATCATATTCAAAACTGGCGCTTTCATTATTGCCTGTGGTATGCACCCAGAGACGACCAAGCAAATGATTTGTGCCTGCCAAGTCAATATAGACATAGATGGTATCAGCCATTATTTCACCATTCTTCTATTTAGTTCTGTCGTTTTGAAATGATTTTTGATGGATTCGCTCTGGTAACCGTTCTTCTTCAAGTGTAAGACCAACAGTGTCACTTTTCACATTTGCCAAACCAGCCAGATTATCAATTAATCCCAGCGCCATGAGCACCTTGGCGTAAATACCCATGGAAACGCCCGGATCGCCTTTTGCAACTTTTACCAAAGTGGTGCGGCTGATGGAAGCACGCTCAGCCAGCAAAGCGCTGGGTATGCGCCGCCGCCGCCGGGCATTGCTCAGATCTTGTCCCAAAGTACGAAGCGCCCGTTTCACGGGAATCGGGAAGTTAGGATTTCTGGCTTGCTGTGTCATTTTAGCACCATTCGCAATTCTACATTAATGTTCACTATCACAACCATTACCGCCTTTAATGTATAGCATAGTGAACATTATTACAAAAGAAATTGATTACTGGATCGATAATGGCGGAACCAAGACCTTTTTAGTGGTCTGCCGGATCGATACCCCCAACGAACTGGCTTACTACCGCCATGGCGGGATACTGTAGTATGTCCTGCGGTCGCTGATCAGGAATTAGCGGATCGTTGATTAGAATTGGGTAAAAATAAAACCGCCCCGGAGTGGGAGGAGTTCGAGTTCATTTTCCGGGCGAGCCACTGTACGGAAACCAATTTGTCCGCCAACCCGCCCGGGCAGGGCCGGCGGATGAAAATCGGTTTCGGCCCGTTCCGGGATTTCCATTGCCACGAGCTTTAGCTCGTGGATTAATAATTCAAAACGAGACGGGCTTTAGCCCAATTGAAATCCTGAAGTAAGGGGCTCAAAGCCCGGAGGTACGGAGAGAACCTCCTTGGTGCCGTCCCTGGCGGGACTAATCTTTTTTGTTCGGTTGATATTCCCGGCACTAAAGTGCCGGGCTATGCTCCCAGCGTCCCTGGCGGGACAATTGGCCTCAGTCAGATAACCGCTTTCCGGCCTCCAACCCGGCCCGGCGAGGTGGAGGACTAAAGCGGTTCTCGACCTGTTCCTTGAAGCGGAAACCAATTTGGCCCGCCTTTTATCGATGCAGTGTTAAACCCGGAATGTGAATTAAGCGGCGGGCTGAAAATTGGTTTTGGTCTTTTTCCATTCGATGTTTTGCCCGGCACTAAAGTGCCAGGCTATGCTCTCCGCGTCCCTGGCGGGACAATTGGCCTCAGTCACCTAACTGCTTTCCGGCCTCCAACCCGGCCCGGCGAGGTGGATGACTAAAGCGGTTCTCGCATGGCTCCTACCGGAAATTAAATCCCGTTAGGGATGATCAATATT
>CAZIWX010000063.1:0-1794 GCA_964543125.1 uncultured Lentisphaeria bacterium
GTTTGGCGCCTTCAGTCAGAGCTATTTTTGCCAGATGTGTGTTGCCCTGTACGGAAACCTGAAAATAGAGACTTTGGCTGTCCGCGGACCAAACCGGCCGGGTAGATTGCACACCTTCCGGGAGGTCATTGATGGTCGCGGCCCCGGCTTCCACATCAAATTTCCCGGTGAGGTCCCGGGCCTTACCCTTGCCATTGGCCGGTACGGCAAACACGCTGATATTCAACCACCAGGCGCCTTTTCCCGCAACACCCATGTAAGCGATCCATTTTCCATCGGGTGAAAAAGCCGGATGGTATTTAGGTCCTTCCGGTGTGGGAATCTTTTTTGCGCTTCCGCCGTGCGCCGAAACGATAAACAGATCCATATTATCCGGATCCAGGTCGGGTTCTTTAGAATGATTGGAAACGAAGGCGATCAGCTTACCATCCGCTGACCAGGTCGGCGTTTCTTCATCATAAACGGGATGGTCAGTCAATTGTCTAACCTTGCCGGTGGAAGCATCCACCAGCCACAGGTGCCAGCGTTCTTGTGGCAGAAAACCGTGTTCGTCCAACTTGAAGAATACCCGGTCAAAATGGCGGGCCACCACGCCCAGTTTCTTTTTTGACGCATCCTTTTCCCGTTCCAAAACCGCCGGGTCCGTTTTACGGAATTGGAGCAATAGTTTATGACCGTCCGGCGACCAATGAAACTCACCAATCTCACCCTTCAGGTCCGTCAATTTGCGAGCTTCACCGCCATCCAGGGGAATCAGGTAGAGCTGGGATTGTTTTTCAGCGTCGCGATTGGAAATGAAAGCGATGGTTTTTCCGTCCGGCGACCAGCGGGGTGAATGGTCATTGTGATTACCACGGGTAAAGGCTTTGCCCTTGCCACTCTCGGTAGAAACCAACCATAAATTAGTATATTTTTTTTCTGTTTTCTTAGCAATCCGCTTCAAACCGTAGGCGACTAATTTGCCATCCGGTGAAATCCGGCAATCGGTTGGCATTTGAAAGCGGTAAAGATCTTCAGCCGTAATACGACGACTTGATGTAGCAGACATGGGCGGCCTTTCGTGGAGATTTATTGCAAGTGTTGATTAATCCAGACCAGCATGTCATCCAGAACCCGTTGCTTTTCAGGATCGTTCAGAATCTCATGGTAAAATCCATCGTAGAGCTTCAGGGTTTTATCTTTGGATGAGGCCTGCTCATAAAGCATCCGGCTACCATCAGGATCAGCCAGCCGGTCGGCGGAACCGTGCATGATGAGTACCGGCAGGGCTAATTTTGAGGCCTGCCGTTTGATCTGCTTTTGGGTTTTAATCAATTCGGCGCCGGTTCGGGCCGGAATGGCGCCCCGGTAATTGAGAGGATCACGGTCATAGCGGCTAACAACCGCTGGATCGCGGGAGATGGCGGCACTATCCAAAGTGATAGTCGGCAAACCCGGCAGGATAATGCTTAAAACGCTTGATAAAGCTTGTAAAACCGCTGATACATCATCGCTGACTTTAACCGCGGCGCCGCTGAGCAGTAATCCACTCAGATCGGCCGTTGGGCGTTGAAGCAGAAATGCCGTGGCAATGGCGCCGCCCATACTGTGCCCAAAAAGAAATAAAGGACCACTGGGGTAGCGTTGCCGAATTTCCAGTAAAAATTGTTCAAGGTCGTCGACGTAATTGTAGAAACGATTGACATAAATTCGCCGGCCCTCGGATTGACCGTGACCGCGTAAGTCAAATGTTTCCACCCCGATGCCCTGTTCGCACAGGAATTCAGCCACATGGGTATAGCGCGTGCTGTGTTC
>CAZIWX010000063.1:1894-14328 GCA_964543125.1 uncultured Lentisphaeria bacterium
CGATGCCCTGTTCGCACAGGAATTCAGCCACATGGGTATAGCGCGTGCTGTGTTCAGCCAGGCCGTGAACAATCACCATAACCGCCCGGGGCTTGCCTTCCGGATACCAACTTTGTCGAAACAGGTGTCTGCCGTCGCGGGCATCGAACATGGTTGCGGTATGCTTTAAATTTGGTGTGGCTGCCATTTCCCAACTCCTTTCATACGGTTAATCGGCCAAAATTACATTCGGACGACGATAAATACTTCATAAAAATTTATCCGCCTTATAGAGCCGGTTGTGAAAATATAACTGAAAGGCTAAAAAATTGTCTCCCTTCGCAAGGAGAGCCCGAGGAAGGGACTCCGGACTGTTTTCTCCGGCGGCGGTGAATCACCCTTTTCAAACTGTGGTTTATCACCAAAATCGGCCTATTTTATAAAAAAGCCATTTTCAACCCGGGAATTGAGTCTGCCTATTCGCGCTGTTCCGGGTCGAAGAACAAACAAGGTGGTGTAAAATGTTCAAGTCTGATCTATTAGCGGGTAAAACCGTTTTTATCACCGGTGGCGGGACCGGCCTGGGACGCGCCATGGGTAAGCGTTTCATGGAACTCGGAGCGCGATTGGTTATTGCCAGCCGCAAACTGCCCGTATTGCGGAAAACGGCTCAAGCGCTGGAAGCTGAAACCGGTATTTCCGATTCCGTTTTGCCGCTGGAATTGGATGTACGGGATTATCGGGCCGTGGAACAGGCTCGTGATGCCGCCGCTCAGCATTTCGGCCGGGTGGATGTGTTGCTCAATAACGCCGCCGGAAATTTTGTCAGTCCCACGGAACGCCTGTCATCCAAAGCTTTTGATGTGATCGTGGATATCGTTTTGCGCGGGTCGTACAATTGCACGCTGGCGTTTGGGAAACACTGGATTGCGAATAAGCAATCCGCCCGGGTGCTGAATATTGTCACAACCTACGCCTGGACCGGCAGCGGGTATGTTGTCCCTTCCGCCGTATCCAAAGCCGGCGTGCTGGCATTGACACGCTCACTGGCGGTGGAATGGGCCAAATACGGGATTACGACCAACGCCATTGCACCGGGACCATTTCCGACTAAAGGCGCTTGGTCGCGCTTGATTCCGCCCGGCGTGGAAGAGCGTATCCTGCGCCGCATTCCGTTGGGACGCGTGGGCGATCACGCCGAGTTGACTAATTTAGCCGCTTTTCTTATTTCCGGTCAGAGTCAATTTATCAACGGCGAAGTGGTGACCATCGACGGCGGCGAATGGCTGAAAGGCGCGGGTGAATTTAATCTATTGGATTTTCTGAAACCGGAAGAGTGGGATGCCATGGAAGCGCAGGTGCGCCGGGCGAACCGGAAGCCCAAAACCGAGTCATGAAATTCGATTCATTTTTCGAAATATCCGATCTAACTTAATTCCATGTTCGCGGCCTTTGTAGAATCCGTTCAGTCTTTATGGCAATACACGTTGCTGGATAACTCGGTAGTGCACCTGCGATTGGGGAATCTGGCACTTGGCGTTATCGTTTTTCTGGCCGGTTGGCGGTTGGGACGCTGGCTGGTGCACCGCGGAATGGTGCGCTTCATCGCTTCCCGGGGATCGGGAAATACCGATCACGCCTGGCTGGAAAACTTTTTAGGATTCCTGTTGGTGCTGATCATGTTGGTTACCGCTTTGGTGATAGTCGGAATTCCCGCCTCTATTTTTGGATATTTGTGGCACTTTTCGCTTTTTGAACTGGAAGGCCACGGCATTGAACTGGGTAATGTAATCTTGGGACTGGTGCTGCTCTACCCGGGTGTGAGATTTTCACGTTATTTGTCCGATGAATTCCAAAACATCGTTTTAGCCCGGCTCCGGTTGGACCCGGCTTCCCAGAATCTGCTCACGGTTCTGGTTCGCTATTTTCTCATTATTGTGGTGGCGTTGTTCGTCCTCACCCTGGTGGGGATTCCGTTGACAGCCTTTACCGTGATCGGTGGCGCCTTAGCCATCGGTGTCGGTCTGGGCAGTCAAAATCTGGTGAACAACTTCCTGTCCGGTTTGGTGTTGATGATTGAGCGCCCCTTAAAAGTGGGGGATGTGGTCGAAGTGGATGAACGCCGGGGCGTCGTCGAGCACATCGGTGGCCGTTCAACCCGCATTCGCACCGTCGATAATCTGCGTTTAGTGATGCCCAACAGTAAATTGCTGGAAAATACGGTCATTAACTGGTCGCTGATTGATAATTACATCCGCCGGGAAATTACCGTGGGCGTTGCCTACGGGAGTGACGTGGACCAAACGGTGGAATTGTTCAAGCAGGCAATTGTAGAGCATCCCCGGGTGGAGAAAACGCCCAAACCCATTGTTTTGTTTGAAGATTTTGGGGATAATGCCTTGAGCTTTCGGGGCATTTTCTGGACCCGGTTTCGGGAAGCCGTTCGTCCGCGCATTACCGAGAGCGAGATTCGGTTTAAGATCAATCACCTGTTCAATGAAGCCGGTATCGTTATTGCATTTCCTCAACGAGATGTGCATCTGGATACCGCCGGTCCGCTGGAAGTGCGCATCACCAATCCTCAAAGCAAACCGGCATCCGACCCGGAATAAATCAGATTGAATGTAACTTTAATTGTGAATAGTGGCTCGTCCGTCAACGGATCAGCACTAGCTCCCCGGGAATCAGGATGAAGCCGATTTACCTCGATTACAACGCCACCACGCCCATCGATCCGCGAGTTGCTGAGGCCATGCTGCCATATTTGGAGGAGCATTTCGGTAATCCCTCCAGCAGTCATATTTTTGGGACCACCGCCCGCAAAGCGGTGCTGAAAGCTCGTCAACAGGTAGCCGAACTGCTGGGTGCTAAACCCGGGGAGATCATTTTCACCAGCGGCGGCACCGAATCCAACAATTGGGCGATCAAGGGCGCTGCCCGGGCGTTGCGTTCCAGGGGTTCACACATCATTACGGCGGCCATCGAACATCCCGCGGTCATGGAAGTTTGCAAATACCTCGCGGCGGAGGGTTTTACGCTCACTATTATCCCGGTGGATGCCACCGGCCGCGTCAATCCGCATGATATTGCCGCCGCGATCACGCCGGATACCATTCTTATTAGCATTATGCACGCCAATAATGAAGTAGGCACTATCCAACCTATCGCTAAGATCACGGAAATCGCCCATGAAAATAGCATTATCATGCACACGGATGCCGCCCAGTCGATGGGAAAAATTGCCGTTAACGTGGCTGACTTAGGGGTGGATTTACTCTCGTTAGCCGGACATAAGCTCTATGGGCCTAAAGGCGTTGGTGCGTTGTATGTGCGGTCAGGGCTAATCCTTGAAAAGTTTATGCATGGCGCCAACCATGAAGGCAATCGCCGGGCCGGGACGGAAAATGTCCTTGAAATCGTGGGACTGGGAGCAGCCTGCGAGCTGATTTCACAAAATCTGCCGGACTACCGGCAACATTATTCCAAAATGCGTGATCGCCTCGAGCAGGGTCTGCGGCAACGTATCCCGCGGCTCCGGGTGAATGGCAATCTCGAGCAGCGCCTGCCCAATACGGCTAGCATCAGTTTTAAGGGACTGGAAGCCAATACCATCTTGGCGGAACTGGAAACCGTGGCCGCATCGGCCGGTGCAGCCTGTCATGCCGAAGCGGTTGAGTTGTCGGCGGTGTTGGAAGCGATGGCCGTACCGCTTGAATATGCCATGGGAACCATCCGGTTTTCAGTAGGGCGCCAGACATCCGCGGCTGAAATTGATCAGGCGCTTGAGGAAATTACCGCTGTCATTGACCGCCTGCGGCCCGGCGACACGGGTGCTTCCGTCATTGGCGAGCAGGGAAAACCGGTAAAATTGACGCAGTTTACCCACGGGCTGGGCTGTGCCTGTAAACTCCGGCCGCAACTCCTGGAGCAAGTTCTCCAAAAATTACCTGTTTCCCGGGATAAGCACATCCTCGTTGGCGCTGATACCGCGGACGATGCCGCCGTTTACAAGGTGCGGGACGATCTGGCGCTGATTCAGACCGTGGATTTTTTCACACCCATTGTGGACGATCCCTTCCAATTCGGCGCTATCGCTGCCGCGAACTCGCTCAGTGACATTTACGCTATGGGCGGTAAACCTGCCTTTGCCCTGAATATTGTGGGATTCCCGAGTAAGCGCCTGCCGGTTAGCGTTTTAGAAGCGATTTTAGCCGGCGCCCAATCCAAAGCTGAGGAGGCGGGTATCGCCATCATCGGCGGGCATACGGTTGATGATACGGAACCCAAGTTCGGTCTCGCGGTCACCGGCTTTGTGCATCCGGATCAAATCTGGCGGAATCAAGGCGCCCGGGATGGCGATGTGCTGGTCCTCACCAAGCCGCTGGGCACCGGAATCCTGAGTACGGCCATGAAACGTGGTATGCTGAATGGGGAGCAGACCGATAAATTGATGCAGACCATGGCGGAACTGAACGCTAACGCCGCGGAAAAATTATCGGGATTAAAGGTCCGGGCCTGCACCGATATCACCGGTTTTGGCTTGTGTGGCCATCTTCTGGAAATGCTGGGGGCGGATGGACTGGTTGCAACGCTCCGCATGGACGACATACCCCGGCTGCCCGGTGTAGAAGAAATGGCTGCTGCTGATATGGTCCCCGGGGGGTCACGCGACAACGAGGCTTTCACCCGCAAGGCAGTCAATTATGCCGCAACGATCTCTGAATACAGGCGCTATTTTGTCAACGATGCGCAAACCAGCGGGGGCTTACTGGTGGCATTATCCGAGCCGGATGCCCAGGAATACTTGGATCGGATGCCTGGGAAAGCCTGGGTAATTGGAAGAATCCAGGCGGCTACGGATAGCGGCTCGCGGATCCATATTAACTAAATCTCAATACGCGCCGGTCTGGATTCGGGTTAATGATTATTTTCGTTGGCAGACGAACCAATCGGGCTGAAATTAGACCTTAATGAAACAGCCCGCCTTGCTGGCGCTCTCCAACGGAAAAATATTTCAGGGCAGTGTCTTCGGTTCCACCGGTGAAACCCTTGGTGAAGTGTGTTTTAATACCAGTATGTCCGGTTACCAGGAGATCCTCACCGATCCGTCCTATGGCGGTCAGATCGTCGCCATGACCTACCCGCACATCGGTAACTACGGCGTCAACTCGGAAGATGTGGAAAGCGATCGAATTCAGGTAGCCGGATTTGTGGTGCGGGAAGGCGGAGAATTTCCATCAAATTACCGCTCAACAGCTTCCCTGCCGGATTATCTCAACCAGCAAAATATTGTAGGTATCCAGGGGCTGGATACCCGGGCTTTGACCCGCTGTCTCCGCAACGAAGGCGCTCTGAACGGGATCATCAGCAGTGTTGATCTCCGGGCCGCTTCCCTGTTGAAAAAAGTGCGCCGGGCGCCATCCATGGCAGGTCTGGATCTGGTTTCCAAGGTCACTCGCAATGATCGGCAATCGTGGCCCGTTAGCGAAAATTTTGTTAAGCCCAGGGTCGTGGCTCTCGATTTTGGCATTAAATACAATATTTTACGCCAACTGGCCCGGCGCCAATGCAATACCACGATCGTTCCGGCGGATACATCCGCGCAGGACATCCTAAAGCTGAACCCGGACGGCATTTTTCTGAGTAATGGTCCCGGTGATCCGGAGCCCGTGACCTACGCTATTCGGACGGTGAAAGCGCTCCTGGGGCGCAAACCCATTTTCGGAATTTGCCTGGGTCATCAAATTCTGGCGCTGGCCTTGGGCGCCAAAACCTACAAGATGAAATTCGGTCATCGGGGCGGGAATCATCCGGTTAAGAATTTGATTTCCGGGCGAGTTGAAATTACCAGTCAAAATCACGGGTTTGCCGTGGATGCCGATTCACTTTCAGATGGAATTGAACCCACTCACCGGAATTTGAATGACAATAGCCTGGAAGGATTTCGGTGTACCGATTTGCCCGCATTCGCGGTGCAATACCATCCCGAATCCAGTCCGGGGCCCCACGATTCCCGGTATCTGTTCGGGGAATTCATAAAACTCATGGCCGACCTTGCCTAAACGTACCGATATCCAGTCAATTCTGATCCTGGGGGCCGGTCCCATCGTCATCGGCCAGGGAGCGGAATTTGATTATTCAGGGACCCAGGCCTGCCGCGCGTTACGCGAGGAAGGCTATCGCGTTATCCTGGTGAATTCCAATCCGGCCACCATCATGACCGATAAGCAAATGGCCGATGCCACCTATTTGGAGCCGGTGACCCCTGACATAGTGGCGCAAATTATTGCCCGGGAGCGCCCGGACGCCATGCTGCCCACGGTGGGAGGCCAGACGGCGCTGGATGTGGCCGTGAAACTCCACGAATCCGGCGTTCTGGAACAATACAAGGTGGAACTGATTGGCGCCCGTATCGATGCAATCCGGCGGGCGGAGGACCGCGAACTATTCAAAGCCACAATGGATGGGGTGGGGATTGCAGCGGCCAAGGGTGGTTTTGTCCGGAGTGTGGAAGAAGCGCTGAAGGTCGTTGCGGAGACCGGTTTCCCGGCCATTATTCGTCCTTCCTTTACTTTGGGTGGTACGGGGGCGGCCACCGCCTATAACCTGGAAGAATTTCGTGATTTGGTGGAAAACGCACTCAATGCCAGCCCGATTCATGAAGTCCTTCTGGAAGAATCGTTGTTAGGCTGGAAAGAATTCGAGATGGAAGTGGTCCGGGACCGGGCGGATAATGCCATCATCGTCTGTTCTATCGAAAATGTGGATCCCATGGGAGTGCATACGGGCGATTCGATCACCGTGGCGCCGTCCCAGACGCTTTCCGATAAAGAATACCAGAAGATGCGGAATTGGTCGCTACAGTGCCTCCGGACCATCGGTGTGGATACGGGGGGTTCCAATGTGCAGTTTGCCGTGAATCCTGAAAACGGCCGGATGCTTATCATTGAGATGAATCCCCGGGTAAGCCGTTCCTCGGCACTGGCATCCAAAGCCACGGGCTTTCCCATTGCCAAAATCGCCGCCAAACTGGCGGTGGGTTACCGCCTGGATGAACTCCGGAACGACATCACTGGAACGACTTTAGCTGCGTTCGAGCCGGTGATTGACTATGTGGTGGTGAAAATCCCCCGGTTCAATTTTGAAAAATTTCCCAGCGCGGACGGCGTCCTCGGCGTGCAGATGCAGTCGGTGGGTGAAGTCATGGCCCTGGGACGGACATTTCGGGAAAGCCTGCAAAAAGCGTTTCGATCATTGGAGGTAGGGCTGGATGGCCTGGAGCCCAGGGAGCCCGGTGTCTCACGGAACCTGGATTTGCGCAAAATGCGATTGGCTACGGCTTTCCGGCTGTTAAAGATTTGGCAGGCGTTGAAGCAGGGCAGCGCCGTCGCGGAACTGCACGAGATCACCGGCATCGATCCCTGGTTTTTGAATCAGATCCGGTCCCTGGCGCTTGAATCGGAACCCCCGGGTGAGCTCTCCCCCGAAAAATTGAAAAGTTTGAAGCAATCGGGATTTGCGGATCACCAAATCGCCCGCCTGGCGGGTCTCAGCGAACCGGAGATTCGTGACAAGCGGAAAAAGCTGAATATATTGCCCACTTTTAAAGAAGTGGATACGTGCGCCGCCGAGTTCGTGGCTAAGACCGCCTATTGTTACAGTACTTACGAAACCGAAAATGAGATTATCCCCTTAGCCGGTAAGAAAATCATGATTCTGGGTGGCGGACCCAACCGGATCGGCCAGGGCATTGAATTCGATTATTGCTGCGTCCAAGCGGTGTTTGGCTTGAAAGAACGGGGATTCAAAACCATCATGGTAAACTGCAATCCGGAAACGGTTTCCACCGATTTTGATATTGCCGATCGATTATACTTCGAACCGCTGACATTTGAACACGTGATGAATATTGTGGATTTGGAACAACCGGATGGTGTTTTAGTTCAGTTCGGTGGTCAGACTCCCTTAAATATTGCCCAACAGCTTAAAGCCGCGGGCGTTGCCATCCTCGGCACCAGTCCCGGCGCCATCGATCTGGCCGAAGACCGTAAAAAATTTGGCGCTATTCTGGATAACTTAAAAATTCCCAAACCGGAGTATGGTACAGCCTTTTCGGAAGATGATGCTCTGGGAATCGCCGCAAGAATCGGATATCCCGTCTTGGTGCGGCCCAGCTATGTCCTGGGGGGGCGGGGGATGGAAATCGTTTATTCCGATGCCGCCTTAAAAAAATATGTGCACGCGGCCGCCCTCATTTCCGGTGATCACCCGGTGCTGATCGATGCGTTTCTGGAGGACGCTTTCGAGTTCGATGTGGATGCTCTGTGCGATGGAACCGAGGTGTATATCGGCGGCATCATGCAACATATCGAGGAGGCGGGGATCCATTCCGGCGACAGCTCCTGCGTCTTACCACCTTACCAGCTTTTACCCAGAGAAAAGCGATTCATCGAGGATTACACCCGCCAATTGGCCCGGGCGTTGAATACGGTAGGGTTGATCAATATTCAATATGCCATGAAAAACGGTGTGGTGTATGTGTTGGAAGTGAATCCCCGGGCCAGCCGAACCGTCCCTTTTGTAAGTAAGGTGACGGACATTCCCCTGGCGAAATATGCGGCGCAAATCGCCACTGGCGCCAAACTGAGCGAGTTGAAAATTACACCACCCGCCACCGGTGTCATCGCCGTTAAAAAGCCGGTTTTTCCCTTTAATAAATTTCCCCGGCAGAGCGTATTTCTCTCACCGGAAATGAAATCGATCGGAGAGGTTATCGGTCTGGATCACGGCTGGGGCGCGGCTTACGCCAAGGCCGAATTGGGTGCCGGAAATTACCTGCCGCGCCAGAGCGGACGGGTATTTATTTCGGTCAATGATCATGATAAGCAGAATATCATTTCCATTGCCCGGGATTTTACCGAAATGGGGTTTGAAATTGTCGCCACGCGGGGTACGGCACAAGTTTTGGGTGAAAACGGAATCACCGTCAAACCGGTAAATAAGGTGATTGAAGGACGGCCCCATATTGTGGATGCCATCAAGAACCGGGAAATCCAGTTGGTTATCAATACTCCTTTAGGGGAAGCGGCGCGGGAGGATGAGTATGAAATCGGCCGCTCGGCGATTCGTCGGAAAATACCCACGATTACGACACTTTCCGGCGCGAAAGCCGCCGTACGCGGTATCCGCCGGTTGATGGCCGGAACCCTGACCATTCACAGTTTACAGGAATTATTCCCGGATTAACGGCTGCGGCTTGTAGTCCAAATTCTGTCCCCGCCGGAAATGATGAGTCTCAAGCAACGATATTTGGGTCAGGTTTTAAGCGTATAAAAAAAAACGATCCCACTTCTAGGATCCGTACACCTTTGGCAGGCTCATTCCGTTTGACAGTTCAAACCGTTGCTATTAGAAAGTATATGTCACGAACTAAAACTTTTTCTTATATTTGAACGGCTTCAATCTTGATCAAGCAGCTTTCTGCGAGGAGTCTGAGCGTGCATACTTTAGGGATTTGTTCCGGGGCTTCAACCATAACCATTGTCAGCTTGGAATTGAACGGCGGGGGACCCATCATAGAGGCTGTTCGTTCCCAGGCCCATGAAGGTAATCCCAAACAAACCATCCAACACTTACTGGCGGCCGTACCGTTTGCAGAGTATGATCGTGTCGCGGTCACGGGACGCGGCTTTAAACGCTTCATCAAGCTGTCCAGCATTTCCGAATCTCACGCGATTGAATATGCGCTGGATTATGCCAACGGCTACGAACTTCCCGCCGGTGAATATCTCAAGGCCGTCATTTCGGCGGGCGGGGAAACCTTTATCGTTTACCAGTTGGGTCCTCACGGCAAAATCGAAAAGGTTTACACCGGTAATAAATGCGCTTCGGGTACCGGTGAATTCTTCCTCCAGCAAACCCGCCGCATGGGGGTTAATCTAAATGACGCGGTAAAATTTTCCCGCAACGAAACGCCACATTCGGTTTCCGGCCGCTGCAGCGTGTTTTGCAAAAGCGATTGTACCCATGCAACCAATAAAGGTATTCCCAAAGGTCAGGTGGTGGCGGGTTTGTGCAACATGATGGGTGAGAAAATCCTGGAGTTGTTGAAAAATATTCCGCGTAAAAATATTATGATCATCGGGGGCGCCACACAAATCACACCCCTGGTGGATTATCTGGCGCAACGCATTGATAACCTCATCGTACCGGTGGAAGCCACCTACTTCGAAAGTCTCGGTGCGGCCCTCTGGGCTAGTCAAAATGAGTGCCGGCCGGTAGAAACCGAATTGTTCCAGAGCCATATCAGCCAGTTTGATTACCATTCCGCGCTGCAGGAATTTGAGTCAAAAGTCCACTTCGCACAGTTGGAACGGGGCGCCCCGGTTCGGGATGATGTCTGCATTCTGGGATTGGATGTTGGGTCCACCACCACCAAAATTGTACTCTTACGAGAATCCGATAAGCGTATCCTGGCTTCCGAGTATCTGCGGACCAACGGTGACCCCGTGGGTGCATCGGTTCAGTGTTATCAGTCGGTTCAGGATCAGTTGGCCGGTCTGCCGATTCAAATTCGCGGCCTGGGCGTCACCGGTAGCGGCCGAAAAATCGCCGGATTGCACGCCCTCACGGATGGCATTTATAATGAGATCATCGCCCATGCCGAAGCAGCTTTGTTTTTCGATAAATCGGTAGACACCATTTTCGAAATCGGCGGTCAGGATGCCAAGTACACCTATATCACCAACGGCGTGGCCAGCGATTACGCCATGAATGAGGCCTGCTCGGCCGGTACCGGATCTTTTCTAGAAGAATCCGCCCAAGAGACGCTGGGCTTGGAAATGGAAGAGATTGCCCGATGGGCTCTGCGGGGGCAAAAACCGCCTAACTTCAACGATCAGTGTGCGGCGTTTATCTCCAGTGATATTAAAAATGCCTTCCATGAAGGCATTGAAAAAGAGGATGTCGTAGCCGGCCTGGTTTACTCCATTTGTATGAATTATTTGAATCGGGTCAAAGGCTCCCGGCCCGTGGGCCGGAAGGTTTTCATGCAGGGCGGAGTGTGTTATAACCGTGCCGTCCCTATTGCCATGGCAGCCCTGTCGGGTAAAGAGATCGTGGTACCGCCGGAACCCGGATTGATGGGGGCGTTTGGCGTGGCGCTGGAAGTTATCAATCGTATTCAACAGGGCTTGCTGGCCGCGGGCCAATTCGATTTGCAGCAACTCATTAACCGGGAAGTAACCTATAAAAAATCGTTTACCTGTGCGGGCGGCCGGGAAAAATGCGACTTGGGTTGCGAAATCAATCGGGTCGTCATTGAAGATAAAACCTATCCGTTTGGCGGCTCGTGCAATCTCTACTATAACCTGCGGAACCATGTGAAAACCAATCCCGGCGACTACGATTTGGTGCAGCAGCGGCAACATTTGGTTTTTAAGGAATTTGCGCCCGATTGTGATGACCTGGATGCAGCCGCACCCACCGTAGGGTTGTTGCCTTCGTTTTTGCTTGCGACCTATTATCCGCTGTTTGCCCATTTTTTCCATGGTTTGGGATATCGTCCGAATCTGGCAAACGGCGTGGAAAAGGAGGGCCTCGACCGGGTCAACGCACCCTTTTGTTATCCCTGCGAACTTTCCCACGGCTACATGCAAAATATTCTGGATCAGAACCCCGATTTTGTGTTCATCCCTCATTTGGCGGGAGTAAAAGTACCCGGCGGACAAACGCCTTCGGTCACTTGTCCGTTGGTGCAGGGGGAAGCCTATTACAATCCAATCGCGTTTGAGGATCGTCTGGTTAACGGACCCCGATTGCTCAGACCGGTGATTGATCTCAACGCCGAGGTTGCGGCGATTAAACAGGTTTTTATTGCGCTGGCGAAAGATTTGGGACATTCCATCCGGGCGGCGAGGATCAGTTTTCAACAGGCCTGGGCCGTACAAGCGGCATTACACCGGCGGATGCTGGAACTGGGACGCGAGGCGCTTAGTGAAATAGAGGCTGACCCGAACCGTATGGGCGTGGTGCTGCTCGGCCGGCCTTATAATGCCTTTATTACCGATGCGAATAAAGGCATTCCTCACAAATTTGCCTCCCGGGCGATTACCATTATTCCCGTTGATTTTCTGGATTTGACCGAAACTCCGCTGCGCGATCACATGTATTGGTCCATGGGTCAAATCAACCTCAAGGGCGCTGAATTTATCAAAAACCATCCCCAGCTATTCGGGACCTATATCACCAATTTCTCCTGCGGTCCGGATTCGTTTATTATCGGATATTTTCGGGAAATCATGGGTAAAAAACCGTCTCTGACCCTGGAACTGGATAACCACACGGCCGATGCGGGCCTGGAAACCCGGATTGAAGCCTTTCTGGCTATTGTCCAGCGGTACCGTAACAGATCGGAAGAGCACACGTCTGAACTCCAGTCACATTCAGAAAGTTCG
>CAZIWX010000064.1:0-14003 GCA_964543125.1 uncultured Lentisphaeria bacterium
TGAAATTTTGTAAAAGACAAGAATCGTCACAATTGCTATATTAAACGCGGAATACGAATCTAATACATAGGAGAAATAGGAATGAACCCCTTCTGCACTTTCATGGCTTCCACCACGGGCCGCCTCATCCGCATCGTAGCCGGCATTGCCTTAATTGCCTGGGGCCTGCTGGGACTCACAGGCACGGCCGGTATTGTGGTAATAATTATTGGCGCCGTGCCGCTGGTGGCGGGTCTGTTTGACATTTGTGTCTTTGCGCCCCTGTTTGGTTGCTCTCTAAGCGGTTCAAAGATACGCGTGGGAAAGTAACCCTTTCTGGTTGTAGCAAATGGCATCCCGCACCAGGTGGGTGGCGCCATTTTTCATTTAGGTACGGGCAACCTTCGGCTTTACTAACCTGAGATCCGGCGAAATATTTAGTCAACGCCATCCAACCAACGTCTGTACCCAAACCGGCCAAGCTGCCGCTAGGGTTTTGTGCCGTTGCAGTCGACTTTTATTTCATATCGGGCAGGTGCAGGGAACTGTCAGGGTTTTCCCATTGTTACGCTTGGATAATTCGGCCCGCGTTAGAAAATTGTTAAGGAAAAAGCAGGTGGCTGAAGGCTGAAAATCCGGTTTATCGAATAGTCCTCGTCACATACGAAGACTTTACTAATAACCCTTATTGCGCATGGCTTCCACCGGTGCGGTGGGGATCATTTGAATTTTTAATCCATCTAGTGATTGTGTTCTCGGTTCAGGAAGCCCAATATCTATGGTTTTTAGTGGGTTAACCGGGAACTCTCGGGTTTTGCAGGTGGAAAAACCGGCGTTATCTTTCCCGTCACTATGCGACACCAAATTTATCACCTAACAGATCTGGGGGACCCCCATGAAAGTTGCTGAATACCTGGCTCACGAAATGTTCGGCCGGGAAGATTTAAATGCCATCCGGCAGGCGATCAAAGCCTTTGAAAAGCGCACCAGTGGTGAGATTGTCGTTTCATTTAATACTTCTTCCGCGGGCCAACCCTACAAAACCGCACGACGCATGTTTGCGAAACACAAACTCCATCGTACCAAGGAGCGCAATGCCACGCTGATTGTACTGTATCCTAGAGAACAAAAATTCGCGGTGATAGGTGATGAGGGTATTCATGCCAAGGTTCCGGAAAATTTCTGGGATGAGGTGGTGGCGGACATGACCCGTCATTTTCAGAAGGGTGAAATGCGGGATGGATTGCTCAAAGGCATCAACCGGCTGGGCGAGAAGCTGGCCGAATTTTTCCCGCACCAGGCGGATGATGTGAATGAGATCAGCGATAAATTTCAATACGATGACGATGAAACCGGCTCAGAGGAATAGACAGGAGCAATAGATGAGTCACCTTACCCATGTAATCAAGCGTGATGGCGCGAAGGTTCCCTATACCCAAACGCGCATTGCCAATGCCATCTATCGGGCGGCGGTGGCCGTGGGGGGGCGCGACAAGCAGACGGCGGATGATCTCGCCCGGCAGGTCACCGATTTGTTGAATGAGACCTATGGCTCGAAGCGGTTCCCGGCGGTGGAAGAGATTCAGGATATCGTAGAAAAAGTGTTGATCGAGAACGGTCATGCCAAAGTTGCCAAAGCCTATATCCTCTACCGGGCCGAACAGCAAATGCAGCATCGCGTGAAGTTGCATACCCGGGTTACCCACGCCGGAAATATTCCCTATCAAAAGATCTGGGAAACCTATGTCTGGGCCGTGGATCATCATGTCAATACGATTCATCAACTGAATGAGCGCATTGCCAAAGGTGAGTTCCCGGATATTGTGCAGGAGTCTGATCGGGCTTATGAGGAAGATATTCAAACCGCGGCTGAAATCATCGCCGAGCGGGGTGATGTGCGCATTGTGATTGTGGCGGGACCCTCTTCGTCCGGGAAGACCACTACCACTACCAAACTGGCTAACTATCTCCAAACCAAGGGACTGGGACTGGTGGAATTGAATGTGGATAATTATTTCTTCGATCTGGAGCTCCATCCCAAGGACGAATTTGGCGATTACGATTTTGAAACGCCGCAAGCCCTGGATCTGGACCTGATCAACCGGCATATTCGCCGAATGTTGAAAGGCGAGGAAATTCTCACGCCCTATTACGATTTCAAATCCGGCCAGCGGCATCTGGACCGGCTGCCCATGCGGGTAGCCAAGAATGAAATTCTTTTGATCGACAGTCTCCACGGGCTTTACGGGGCCATGACGGATGGCATTGCAACCGAGGCAATATTCAAGGTGTACATCGAAACCCTGCTCCAGATGAAAGGCCCTAATAATAAGTTCATACGCTGGACGGATTTGCGGCTCATGCGCCGGATGGTACGCGATTCCCTGCACCGCGGTTATGCACCGGAACAGACTCTGACCCACTGGCACTATGTGCGCAGCGCCGAGTTGCAGCATATTATTCCCCATGTGAACCGCGCCGATTATATCGTTAATGGGGCGGTGCCGTACGAGTTACCCGTCATGCGGCCGCGTCTGCTGGAGTTTTTCCGGAAATGGGAAAAAAAGTATTCCAGGGATCCCCGCCGGGCGGATGCCTATGTACGTGCCCGGCGGGTGCGGGAGTTGCTGGAAATGGTAACACCGGTGGAGGATGACAGCCCAATCCCGGCCACCAGCCACATCCGGGAATTCATCGGGGGGCTGGCGTATGATGTACATTGAGTATTTTAATACCCCGGCTGCCCTTCGACAGGCTCAGGGAGACAACCGGGGAAATTCAAATGAATGAATTATCTCCCCACGAAAAATTCCAGCAACTATTTGGTGTTGAAAAACCGGTTATCGGTATGGTGCCCCGCTCATGCGGGGGCGCTGCCGGGAACACCGCGTCATACGCAACCGCTGAAGGCCATTGTTCGGATTGCCGTTAAGGAAGCCGGGATATCCTCGTGAAAAATGGCGTTCACGCAGTCATGCTGGAGAATATGCACGATATTCCCTATCTGAACCGTCAGGCAGGACTGGAAATCACGGCCGCGATGACAACGGTCGCGGTTGCCGTCCGGCAAGCGGTGGCAGTCCCGTTGGGAATTCAGATCCTGGCCGGTGCGAATCAGGCCGCGTTAGCCGTGGCCCTGGCGGCCGATTTTCAATTCATCCGGGCCGAGGGATTCGTGTTTGGGCTTGTAGCCGATGAAGGCTATATGGACAGTGATGCGGGTGAATTATTACGCTATCGCAAAGCCATCGGCGCGGAGCACATCGCGATTTACACGGATATCAAAAAGAAGCACGGCGCTCACGCGATTACCACCGATGTGAGTCTCGCTAAAACCGCTCAGGCAGCGGAGTTTTTCCTCAGCGGCGGTCTCATAGTTACCGGCGCCGTCACCGGCGAACCCACCCACCCGGAAGATTTAAAAACCGTCCGGGAAACCACGCATCTCCCGGTTCTGGCCGGTTCAGGCGTTACACCTGAAAACGTCCGGTCCGTGGCGCCCGACGCTGGAGGATTCATCAGCGGCAGTTATTTCAAGCAGGACGGCTATTGGGAGAATGGCGTGGATGGTGAGCGAGTGAAAAAATTAATGACGAAGCTTAATGAGTTAAGCGGCTCGAATATTAAGAGGCAATATCTGTCGGGCTAGTTTGAATCCATCGATGGGGCCCGAACGGGCAGGACCGGAACCCGTTTTAATTCTCAGTCACGAGCTCTTTAATCAGCGATCCGGAACAGTCATCGCCGCGGCGCCGGCGAGTCAGCCACAACGAGCTGGATCCCCACTTACGTCATGGATTGGATTCCAAATCCCGGCCCAAACAATCAGGGGTTAAAATTCGTCGGATTCGAACTCTGTCAACCAAGGGAATTGGAAGTATTATCGCGCGGATCGAGCCAGAGCGTCTGGATCGAATCATTGAAGGGTTGAATGAGATTATCGGGCAACTTTGATGCAAAAAAAAATTATTCGTGTCCCCGATGCGGCCACCGTAATCTCCGTGGCGAGTTTTTAGGCATTTGAATCCCTGCCGATTGGCATAGTTTTTCCACATCGAACAGAAAAGGGTTTATTAAATGATCATCGGGAAATCGATACAATGAAATTGGTGCGGGATTTAGAGCGGATTCTTGATAAAAAACGGGTCAAAGCCCGCTTGATTGATCGTTACAGCTACGCCCGGGATGCCAGCTTTTACCGCTTGATTCCCCGCGTCGTGGTTCAGCCCAATTCTCCGGAAGAGGTTGCGGAATTATTCAGTTACGCCCGCCAGACCCGAATCCCTCTGGTCTTTCGCGCCGCGGGAACTTCCCTCTCCGGACAATCCATTACCGACGGTATTTTAGTGGAGATCAACCAACACTGGCGCGGTCATCATATTCCGAATGGTGCTCAATCCATTACACTTCAGCCCGCCGTTATCGGGGCTCACGCCAATAATTATTTACGAGCCTACGGGAAGAAAATTGGTCCCGACCCGGCCTCTATCAATGCCGCCTTTGTGGGTGGTATTGTAGCTAATAACTCCAGCGGCATGTGCTGCGGCGTGCGGGATAATTCGTATCACACCATTCAGTCGTTGAAAATGGTCCTGCCCAACGGTTTGCGGCTGGATTCGGCTGCTCCGGCCGCGGATAACCGGTTGAAGTCGCAGGCCCCTGAAATTCATGCCGGTTTACTGGCGCTCAAACAGCAAATCGAAACCAATAAAAAACTCCGTGAGCGCATCCGGGATAAATATCAACGCAAAAACACCATGGGTTATTCCCTCAACGCTTTTCTGGACTATGACCGGCCCATTGACATCCTGACCCATCTGCTGGTGGGCTCGGAAGGGACGCTGGGATTCATCAGCGAGATCACTTTTAAAACCCTGCCGGATGAGCCCTGCAAATCAGCCGCACTCCTGCTGTTTCCGGATCTGTATGCTGCCACAGCGGCGGTTACACCCTTAAAAGAAGCTCATGCGGAAGCCTTGGAACTCATGGACCGGGCGTCATTGCGCTCGGTCCAAAATGAACCCGGCATGCCGCCCGAGCTGAAAATACTACCGGATCCGGCGGCGGCTTTACTATGCGAATTTCAGGCCCCGGATGAAAAAAACCTGCGTCAAAAAGTGGCGGGCGGTTTAGCAGCTCTGAAAGAGTTGACGCTGCTTCATCCGCCGGTTTTTAATGAAAATCCTGAGCTTCGCGCCCGGTATTGGAAGATTCGCAAAGGCTTGTTTCCCGCGGTGGGAGCGGTACGAAAAAGCGGCACCACCGTCATTATCGAAGATATCTGTTTCCGTTTAAAAGACCTGGCGCCGGCTTGTATGGCGTTACAAGAACTCTTCGAAAAGCACGGTTATACTAACGCCATCATTTTCGGTCACGCCAAGGACGGCAATCTGCACTTCGTGATTACCCAGGAATTTGCCGATCAAACCGGTGTGGAGCAGTATCGCCGGTTCATGGGTGATGTCATTCGGATGACGGCCGGCAAATACGATGGTGCTCTAAAGGCTGAACACGGCACCGGCCGCAATATGGCGCCTTTTGTGGAAACCGAATGGGGTTCCCACGCGCTGAAAATCATGCGTCAGTTGAAAAAGCTCCTGGACCCGGACAATATTCTGAATCCCGGAGTCATTATTACCGGCGATCCCCAGTCTTATACCAAAAACATCAAACCCCTGCCGTCCATTGAAGCGGTGGTGGATACCTGTATCGAGTGTGGCTTTTGCGAAAGCTGGTGTCCTTCATCCGATCTCACCATGACGCCACGCCGCCGGATCGCCACCTGGCGGGAAATCAAGCTGCTGCAAAAAGGTTCCGGTTCCGACCGGGCTATTGCTAAAGAATTGCAGCGCGATTATCCCTACGAAAGCGTGGAGACCTGTGCGGTAGACGGTCTGTGCGTGCTGGGCTGTCCGGTGAAAATTGATACCGGCCGGCTCACTAAGCATTTTCGTGAAGAAGCGCATTCGGACTGGTCCAACAAGGTCGCCAACTGGACGGTGAATCACTTCGGACAGGTGGTGGCGGGCATCCGGCTGGGATTGACCGTCACAGCGCCATTTGCCCGGGTGCTTGGTCATAAAAATGCGGCGCTGGCTGGCCGCTGGCTACACAAAGTTTCTCTACGCGCCATTCCCGCCTGGCAGGCCTACACACCAACCGGCGCTAAAATATTACCGCACCTGCCGGAAACAGAACCCGGTCCGGGACCAACAACCGTCGTCTATTTTCCCTCCTGCCTCAGTCGCGGTATGGGGGTAATCCCACACGAAAAACACCGGCAATCGGTTCCCCGGGCTTTCATTGATATTCTGCGCAAGGCCGGTTTCGAACCACGCTATCCGCCGCAGATTAACGACCTGTGTTGCGGCACGCCCTATTCTTCCAAAGGCTACTACGGTGCCTTGGTGAAAATGGCCGAACACGTCACCGAGTCACTCTGGGAAAGCACGGAGCATGGTAAATATCCGGTAGTTATGGATACTTCGCCGTGCGCCTATCGCATTAAGACCTACAACGAAATTTTGTATGGGGATGGGCTGGAAAAATGGCAACAGCTAACTATTCTGGATGTGGTGGAATTCCTGCATGACTCGGTTTTACCCAAATTGAAGTTGACTAAAGTTCCGGGTGAAGTCGTGCTGCACCCCACCTGTTCCACCACGAAGATGGCTTTGGAAGAAAAATTCCTTACGCTTGCCGAGGCCTGTGCTGAAAAAGCCGTGATTCCCGAAAACCACGGTTGTTGCGGATTTGCCGGCGACCGGGGGCTGTTGATCCCGGAACTGACCGAATCTGCCGCGCAACGCGAAGCGAAAAGCGTGAACCACTGCCGGGGTGATGCTGGCTATTACTCTGTGAGCCGGACATGTGAAATGGGCATGTCAGCCGCCACGGACCGGCCCTATTCATCCATTATTCATTTGGTGCATCAAGCCGTTTTCGGCAAATAAAGGCAACCGTTTCGGCCAAACTACATCCTTGATTACACATTGAGGGGATCAAGCTTGCGATTCTGGCAGCTATTTTGCTGTAAAACTATCTACTCAGGAGGATTATTATGCGACGCATTATGTTAGGAATTCTGGCCGCCGCGGTCAGTGGTTTGCTTTGGGGCCAACCGGGAAGCGCCATAACATCCAATGACCTTGTCCGTTTTAAGACCGGTCTCGGTGATGAAGTCCAAATCAAAGCCGTCCAAAATGCTCTGGCGGATCATCGAATAAAAGATTTGGCCATTGATCGGGCTACCCGCAACGCGCAGGATGAGTTTTTCTCCCACAAGATTGATGTGCGGGGAATTACCAATCAGAAAAGCAGTGGCCGCTGCTGGTTGTTTGCCGGTCTGAATATTCTCCGCCCCCGCATGATCGATAATTTTAATCTGAAGGAATTCGAATTTTCCCAGAATTTCCTTTTCTTTTACGACAAGCTTGAAAAAGCCAACCTGTTTCTAAACCAGGTGATCGCCTGGCGGGACCGGGACCCGTACGACCGGGAACTGACCTGGTTGTTGGAACACCCGATTAGTGACGGCGGTCAGTGGAACATGGTGGTTGATCTGGTGGATAAATACGGTTTGATCCCTATGGTTGCCATGCCGGAAACCTATGCCAGTTCCCATACCAATGATATGAATCGGGTTTTGGCAAAACGGCTCCGAAAAGCAGCCGCTCAAATTATTTTGGATTCTCCGAAAGGCGAATCCACGGCTGCGCTGGAGCTCATTCGCCAAGCCGCCCTTCAAGATGTGTACCGGGTTTTAGTATTGACTCTGGGCCAGCCGCCTGAATCATTTAGCTGGCAATTCGAAGATAAAAACAATGAAATCAGCAGACCGGTGCTCTATACGCCCCGTGAATTCGCGGCCGAAGTGGTACAAGCCAACCTGGATGACTATGTCTATCTGCTCACTTCACCATTGCAGGATTACTACCAAACCTATCAAATCAGTTTTGATCGGGATATGGTGGATAAGCCTGATATGTTCGTTTTGAATGTGCCGGTGGCGGATCTCAAAGCAACCGTGCTGTCCTCGGTTTTGAATGATGATCCGGTTTGGTTCGGCTGTGATGTCGGGCAGGAGCAACTCACCGCCGACGGCGCCATGCTTACGGGAATTTATAACTACCAGGCCCTATTAGGCGTTGATGTTTCCCTGACAAAAACGGAGCAGTTGTTATTCCGGGAATCCATACCGACCCACGCCATGGTTTTTATCGGGGTGGACGAAGTGAGCGGCAAGCCGCGCCAATGGCTGGTGGAAAATTCCTGGGGCGCCGAGCGGGGTCGCAAAGGCTACTGGACCATGCAGGATGCCTGGTTTGATCAATATCTCTACGGCGCCATTCTTCATCGAAAATACATCACCTCATCCATGAAAACGGCGTTAACGAAAAAGCCCACGTTGCTCCCGCCCTGGGATCCCATGTATCAAATGATCGCGGGCGATTAATGGAGCGCTTCCGGGCACTGGCGGCGAATCGGGACCTGGGTTCATCAGCCTTGTTGGCTGAGTTTATTCACCTGATCCAAACGGCCGACATGGATAATATCGAGCCGGCGTTGCCACTAATGCAGGCTGCTTTTCCGGTAATGGCCGTTTGGCATTTTACCGAAACATTTTTTTATGAACACGGTCTGACGCGGAACACCGTCGCGGATCTGACCCGAATCGTACGAGGCGGCAAACGCCAGGTCATAGCCCGGGCATTAGAGTCACTGAAACAGTATCGCACCTTTCTCACATTCAGTCGCAGCTCCATCGTGGAAGCCACCCTGATCAAGCTGAATGAACAGGTCGAGCGGGTGATTTGTGCTAAAAGTTTGCCTGCCTCGGAAGGTTTGGCGCTGGCTCGGCGACTGCGCGGCGCCCGGATTTCGGTGCTTTGTGTGCCCGACATTGAGTTGGTTAATCATGTGCGCGATGTGGATTGCATCGTGCTGGGCGCCGATTGGCTTCGGAAAGATGGTTTTGTCAACAAATTCGGTACGAAAATGCTGGTGGAGCAGGCCTGTACTTCGGGAATACCGGTGTATGTGCTGGCCGAACATTTTAAAATGGTGAACGACCAGCTTCCGGCCGAGAAGGCCTTTTATCAGGAGTGGGTGCAAGGTGGTAAAAAGACCCAAATCCCGATATTTGAAGTCGTTCCCAAGCGCGATGTCGTTCAATATCTTACCGATTAAGCCGGTTTGATCCTTTTCTCACTTTCTTCCTCTTTCGACTTGCTCCACTGCGGCGTGGCAGGCAAGCTCCGTCGGACGCTGACAGTTGATTGCTGTGTACAGCTTTAATCGCATTTAAATCGAGATTTTCGCGCCGTCAGGGTGAGTTTACCGCGCAAAAAGAAAGCGATAATCCGCCTGTATGGTTAGTAATTCTTTATGCCGACCTTCCGCCCGGATCTTACCGTTTTCCAGCCACAACACACGATCCGCTGAGTGGGCGGTCGCTTCACGGTGGGTGGTAACCACCACCGCGATACCCGGATACTCAGCCCGCAGGCGATCCCAGAAGATTCGCTCGGTTGCCAGATCCAGCGCAGCCGTGACATCATCCAACAACAATAACTTTGGGCGGCCGGCCAGTGCCCGGGCAACAGCGGTTCTGGCGCGCTGACCGCCCGATAAACCAACACCCCCCTGTTCCACCGTTTTGCTGAGAGGAACTTCCTGGTCCAACACGCTGGTTTTAGTGGCGATTTGAATTTGTTCGGGATTGATGGTCTCACGACCCATGGTGATGTTTTCGACCACACTCCCGCTGAAAAGGATGACCTCTTGCGGTACAAATCCCACCCGGGCAGCTCGAATCTCCGGCGTGAGCCCATAAATCGGAATTTCTTGAAATTGAACCTGTCCCTGATTCGGTGGCAGCAAGCCTCCCGCTAACTGGAGCAGAGTGGATTTCCCGCTGCCCACCGCGCCCACAACCGCCACGATCTCCCCCGGTTTCAGTGCCAGGTCCACGCCCTTCAGAACCGCAACCTGTGTTTCGGGATAGGCGAAGTGTACTCTTCGGAATACCAGGCCGGGCGTTGGATTCGGTTGAGGAACCAGCGTACCGGTAATCAGGTTATCACCGGCTTGGATTTCTTTCAACCGTTGAATGGAAGTCTCCGCCAACTTGGAGGACACAAAAAACCAACTGATGGTCCAGATGGGCTCTGTGATGCTGGTGAGGTAGGCCACAAAGGCGTAGAAATCGCCGATGGTGATCTGCTTTTGAATCACCAGCCAACCGCCGGCAAACAGCACAATCACCAGACCCACCTGGTTGATAATACTACCCAGACTTTCCAGCAACGACCGTACGAAAACAACGCGCTCTTCCTTGATCTTACGGTCGTCCAGCACCGAGTTGAAAATCCTGCGTTGCGCGCCTTCAGTGGCGTAACCAATCACAATCCGAATGCCCGCAAAAACGCTTTCCAGCACATCCACCGTATTGCTGGTAGCTTTTTGCCGCTCACTATATGCCCGCGCCTGCCAGTGCTCGGTTTTGGTCATGATCCACACAATGAATGGCAGCGGTAAAACGGCCAATAGCGTGAGTTGCCAGTGCAGAGTGGCCATGAGAATGATGGAAAACAGCAGGGTGAGAAACGCTTCCACCGGCCGCATCACGCCTGAAGCTGAGAACCAGGACAATTTCAGGTCACCATCGATGTCATCAGTCAAACGCGTGATGAGATCACCACTGCGAAACCGGCTGAAGAACCGATGATTTTTTTGAAGGATGCTATCAAAATGGTCCAGCTTAATGGCCCGGCCCAGCCGCAGATTCATCAAATACCGGGTTGACGGCAATAACCATTGGGTGAACTCCCGGACGATGCCCAATCCAAGAATCACCAGAATCCAAGTGCGCACCCGGCTGAAATCCTGATTATCCGTAAGCGAATCGATGACATACTTGAAGACATACGGATACAGCGACCGTAAGGCAATTCCCACTGTGGTCAGTGCAAACAGCAGCAGCATCCAGCGCCGTTGGGGCCGCCAATAGGTGGTGAACCATTTTAACACCGATCGCAGCATCACACGACCTCCGGTGTATGACTATGGAAGCTCTGGCGCCTAACCAGTTTGTAGTAAGCGCCTTGCTGGGCCATGAGTTCATCATGATTACCCCGTTCCAGAATTTCACCGTCCTGGACAAAGAAAATCTGATCAGCGCGCTGAATCGTACTCAATCGATGCGCCACAATGAAACCGGTACGCCCGGTAATCAACGATTCGAGCGTGCGCTGAATGCGTTGCTCGGTTCCGGGATCCACTGAAGAGGTGGCTTCATCCAGAACCAGAATCGCGGGGTTAACCGCCAGCGCCCGGGCAAAGGCCAGCAGTTGACGTTGACCGTAGGATAGATCGCTGCCCCGTTCCGCCAGAATCTCGTTATATCCCCGTTTGCGTTGCAAAATGGTGTCATGCACCCCAGCGATTTGAGCCGCTTCCAGCGCGGATTCGTTCGGAATGTTTTCCCGAAAGACTTTCAGGTTTTCCAGGATGGAGACGGGAAAAAGATATAGATCCTGCAGCACGAGTCCGAACAGCCGCCGGTACTCCAGCGGATCAAACCTACGAATGTCGATACCATTCAACAGAATGCAGCCGGAACCGGGGTCGCGCAGCCGGCACAACAGATTGATCAGGGTGGTCTTTCCGCCACCCGTAGGACCTACAAAAGCAACGGTTTGTCCACCTGAAACACTGAATGAGACATCCTGGATCACCGGTGTATCGGCATCGTACTCAAAATGGACATTCTCAAAGGTCAGGGACTCAATGATATCCGGGATAGGGTGTGGTTCGGGGGGCGCCATGATTGCCGGAATGGCATCCAACGTAGAGAAAATCCGGTCGGCCGCACCGCCGGCGCGTTGGATTTCCGCTAACTGTTCGGTGAACATGTAAATCGGCCAGGCGATCTGGGCGATATATTGGGCGAATAATACCAGTGTGCCCACCGTCATGCTGCCCTGCTCGATCCAATGAGCGCCGTTCCAGAGCACCAGAACAGTGGCCAGCACCTCAAAAAACATGAGTCCGCGAAAGATGCCGTAATTTATAAATCCCAGGCGCCACGAGAATTGATTGTAATCCACGATCCGCTCATCCAGCCGGTCATGGGCCCAACGCAGACGATTGAAAATCTGCAGAATCGGTGCGGCTTTGACGAATTCGGCCACCACTCCCGTGACTTTGGCATAGCGCGCGCGTTCTTCCCGGTAATAGGGGCGTAGGTATTTGAACATGAGTATGGCCCCGAACACGATGATTGGCAAAATGGTTCCGGCTACGGCAAACAGCCGCCAGTCCACCGTTGCCAGAATCACCAGGGCACCCATTAGCATCCCCAGGGACAGTAGAATTTGCTGAGTCATGGTCGAGGTCAGGGCTACGATCCGTTGCGGATCCGATTCCACCCGGCTCACCAGTTTGCCTACCGGCTCGTTTTCCAGTACCGGCAGTCCCAGATCCAACAGGTGCCCGAAAAGCTTGCCCTTCAAATCATTTACTGCAAACACACCGGCTTTTTGAGCCAGCCAGTGGCCAAAGAAGGCCACGCAAGCCGAACCAGCCATGGTCCCGAGGTAGAACAAGCTGGAGCGCAGCACCTGGCTGAATTGGCCGGAGGGAATGTCTTTATCGATGATTTGCCGGAGAATCAGGGGTTGCAGCAGGACAAAGATGACCCCTGCCAGGGATAGCAGTAGCGCGATAACGAAGAGCTTCCGGTACGGCCGGATAAAGGGGAAAATCCGGCGAAATATTTCCAGGGCACTTAGAGCCGACGCACCGGGATCTTCAAATTCGGTATATTCATAACGAGCCATGGTTGACGGTACTTAATGAATACCGGGAAGATTTCCAGTGTTTTATTGATCTGGCCGGCGGGTTTCCGGGAGTAAAGAAGAATTACCGCTGGCATGGATGCACAAAAGCCAAACCACGAGGCACCCGAATTTGAAAGCCAATGCCGGTGTTTTTGGGAGGTCGAATTGGATAAGAATTAACGCGCTTTCCGGTCAGCGGCCCGGCTCCTGACGGGCTTAAAATGGCCGGCGAAAAACCTACTGAATCCGATTTTCAGCGCCTTAGGGAATGAGCCGGTGTTGGCGATCGAATTGAAAAACGGGGGTTTAGCCTCCTACTCTGGGATATTTCTTGGGCTAAAGCCCTTTATTTTCAAGTATATAGTAAACCACGAGCTAAAGCTCGTGGCAATGGAGCCCGGCGTCTGGCCAAATTTCGCGGCTAACAATTTTATTTACCGGGAATTCGTGTTTAGGGCTGTCCCCGCCGAACTATATGGTTTCAGTTTTTTCCTTCGGCTGCAATCGGTGCCCTCGATGTTCCGGTTTTGTTTGCCGGGAAGTAAAAAATTACCGGGCCAGCACCAGCTTCCGAACCAGGGCGGACTCCCCGTCGCTCACGCGCAGCAGATAAACTCCGCTGGGCGCCGGCTGACCTTGCTGCGCCAGGCCGTTCCAGTGCAGGTTGTAGTCACCGGCTGTATAGCGCGCGTTAGCCAGTTGGCTTACCAGCCGGCCCTGAATATCGAAGAGTTTTACGGTGATGGGTGTAGCTTTAGTCACGGTGAATGAAATCGTCATCCTGGGATTGAACGGGTTGGGATAGATTCGCTCCAGCCGGAAGGCGCCCGGGAACGCATTCTGACCGGCGGCGGAAACGGCGACGGATATCACTTTATGGATTGTACGAACACCCTTGTAATTCACATCGCTGAGCCGGTAATAATAGGTTCTACCCACTTCCACGGCTGTGTCGGTGTAATGATAACTGGTAGTATTATTGGTAGAACCCCGGCCCTTCAGGGCGTCGTCGGTACTGAAGGAAGCGATCTCGTTCCAGGAACCTTTTTCGGTCAGCGCCCGCTCGATGATAAAGCCCAGGTTCTCGATCTCCGAGTCGGTGGTCCAGTTCAGCAGCACCCGGCCGTTTTGCGAGGCGCCGCTCCAGAGGGAGAGGGTGACGGGGAGGGAATGGTCAGTGGT